>JALEGO010000638.1 GCA_022763165.1 Flavobacteriales bacterium | reverse complement strand
TTAACACAAATCATTCTTCTCTAGCACTCAAAAAAATAATTTTGTGATATGGAAATTGACTTCACTGAAGTGTATCAGACAATAAAGGCAATTAGTGGACACATAGAATGGCTTTCAATTGCCAAATATCTATTCTTTGGATTTGGAATAGGCTTAGTGGGTTCTGTTGTGCTATTAATAGTTCTAAGGAAATTGATCTTCGTTAAAAGGAGAAATTTGTTTTTTAAAGTCTTAATGTGGGTTTGGGCTATTTGTATTCCTTTACTCTCAATTTTTTCTGGACTTAAATACGGTTTCATTCATGGTATCCAAAAAAACATAGAACACGAAGTAGAACAAGAGCTTGCCGTTTTATCTAATCAATTAGGTGAGTTAGTGGGTGAGGAGTGGGGAGCTGCTCTTACCACTGGAAACTATGAATGCAAAACTTGTGATATCAATCCTATATACAAATTAACCCCACATAATGGCATTGAGGTTGGTGTAGTCATCGTAATGGATCAATACGAGTCTTTTTTAGATGAATTGGTCCAAGCAGAAAGTTCTTTTGTGCAAAAAGTTGCGCTGATCTTAAAGAAAACGATTCAAGTAAAAGCCATAAGTTGGGCAGTGGAAAAAGGCTTAGCTAAATTGTTAAATGGATATATTGATGAAGAAGTTACTGAAGAATTGTTCGACACTCAATTAAAAGACTTCTTAAAAGATGGCCTTTTAGCCAAAATCATTAATCTACAAATCGAAAAGCTTTTTGGCTCACTAAAAATGAGTACGCTGATAACCTTTGCCTTGATGCTTTTGATACCACTAGCAGAAATTGTTTACGCCAATATTTACAATAATAGAAATACAGCCCTACCCGCGCCAGCCGAAAATTAATCTGCCAATCATTTTTTTCTAGTTTAAAAATTCGTATTCTAACTCACTAGCAAACTGGCTAACTAACTACCTCACTCAAACTTGATGATATCTCCCTGACATCCATTGGGCTCTTGAACCGATAAAATATCAGATACTGTTCTTGCAATATCTGTAATCTCAACCCTCTCTTTGACCCTCTTTCCTTTGGGAATAGTCTTTCCATACCAATATAAAGGCACATGTGTATCATATGCATAAGGAGATCCATGAGTGGTTCCAGTTGGTCCTCGTTCCATCCATCCCGCTTCTAAAATGATTACAATATCACCAGATCTCTTTTGATTATACCCACTCTGAGCAAGACCTAGATTTCCTTCATTAAAATGCCCCAGCATAAGGTCTTCTCCCCTTATGGCATTGTGGACACCCTCTTGTTTGAGCAAGACGTGAATCAAGTCTTTAACCACAGTCTCATAATCATCAATGGGAATGACCTCTTTATTTAAGAAAAACTGAAAGTTGGAATAGTTTTTAATCCAATCCTTTTTACCATATTTTTCATCCAAAAATTGCTCTAATTCTTCTTTAACTTCTTCACCCTTATAATACCCTGAAGGGACCTTATTGTCCATCATATATTGAGGTATCTGCGCAACAGCATGATCAGCTGTCAAAAAAACCAAATACTGTTCCTCACCAACCTCCGTGTCCAATGTTTTAAAAATCTCTGCCATATCCTGATCCAATCTCAAGTAGGTGTCCTGAACTTCCACAGAATTAGGGCCAAACTTGTGCCCAACGGCATCAGTAGAGGAAAAGCTTATAGTCAATAAATCAGGATCGTCATCTTTGCCAATGCCAGCTCCTTTTATTGCGGCTAAGGCAATATCCTTTGTATATGTATTCCCAAAAGGTGTATGCTTCAAGAGATCCCAATTTTCATTGGTAGCCCTCAATTCTTTTAGATTGTATGGCAGAGAAGTGTTAATAGACCCCTCAAATTTCCCCTCATATTTCGATCTTTCATCTTTCAATGATACAGTATATTGGTCTTTAGCTTTTAGCAATTTCCAGGATCCATTAAGGTATTGATCAGCAAGGTTCTTCTCATTCAAATCCTTCACCCATTGTGGTAATTCACTCATATAGAAAGTACTTGAAACCCACTTGCCATTGGTAATGTCATACCAAAACGCACCATCCGCCATATGTCCTGCAGGTAATACCGATCCACGGTCCTTTATAGCTACACCGATCACCTTCGACCGCCCTTGAGAAGCGATTTTGAGTTGATCTCCAATTGTGGTAGTTAGCATATTTCTTGGTGATATTTTACCCCTTTCATAGGTCGAACCCACAGGGTTTTCTGAAGGGTCGGCAACGCAATAAATTTCATTATCATTGACTTTGTCATACCAATTATTGCCAATAATACCATGGACTCTTGGAGTTGTGCCAGTATAAACAGAAGCATGACCCGGACCCGTGTAGGTAGGCATATAATTATAATAGGCATTGTCACAAATGGTGCCCTGCTTTTCAAATCGCTTGAAACCATCATCAGATAATTGATTCCAATATCGATAAATATAATCGTAGCGCATTTGATCAACAACAATACCCACAACCAACTTAGGTCTATTGTATTGTGAAAATCCTACAGTCATAAATAACATGGCAATAATCCCTAAAACACCTTTTTTCATAACTTATTTTTTTATGGCGTCCCTTTCGGGCCGGGCTATCCACTTCAATCTTCTAATTGTCAAGTAACAAAATCATTTCAACTTCAAACTTGACACTTAGAAGTATTTCCGTTGCTATCCCTGACGCAAACTATTTTAAACGCGTTTTCTTATAATAGAATTTGATTAATATCAGATCCAAAGTTATAAGCATTGAGATAACTCAAAAGTATTTGGCTTTAAATATTATGTGAACAACTTGGACAACACCCAAAAAAACAACAGACATACTGCGAAACTCAAAATGACATAAAGCGCTGCAAGTCCAACTTGCTGATTTCGAATCAGTA
>JALEGO010000637.1 GCA_022763165.1 Flavobacteriales bacterium | reverse complement strand
TTCATCTTCAAATTCTATTAATAGAAATCATTGGATGTTTGTAGTGTTATTTGTTGATTGTTTGGAGGTCCAGTTACTTCATAATACTGGGCTTTCTGCCCTGTCGTGTTTAGCATCCATGAATTGATATTGGCTTGTGACCAAACGAAAACGCTCGAACACATTATGGAAGCAAAAAGTATAATTTTCTTCATTATTTAGTTTTTAACTAATATAGTTGCTCTTTTCGCAAATTTGAATGTAAGAGAAAATTGTTGTCAACAAAGAGAACTTTATTGTCCTGTCCGATCGTACTTTGACCAGAAGCTTAACTAACTGATTTTTAAACACAAGAGGTTTTTGTCTCCCCTTTGTCTCCCAGATATTATTGGATCAACTCTGGCTTATCGAGAGATTTGTGACTCAACATAAACAAATTTAAAAATGAAATCAATCAGAAAAGCAGCAATTTTCATTTACCTCATCACTTTCATATCTTTTCATCAATCGGTTGTATTTTCTCAAACCAATTTAGAAGATCATGTGGAATGGCCAGTTTCTCCGGAAGCGTCTGGCTTTCTGAAGTTTGGAGATGTTCCTGTGAGCACTTATACAGGTATTCCTCAAATTAATATTCCCTTAACAGAAATCCAAACTGGGGATTTAAGTATTCCAGTATCTATTTCCTATCATGGTTCTGGAATAAAGGTTAACGAAGAATCCAGTTCCGTGGGGCTGGGTTGGATGTTGAATGTTGGAGGTGCGATTACCCAAAGCATTCGCGGATTGGATGATCGACAAGGTGGAAGCGTAGAACCCTCTGGCATAAGACACATTCCAAACTTTCCATTAATGAATCCAGGAGGTTGCGGTTATTGTGTGCCCTTTGATCAAGGTGTTTATCCAACTGCTGGAGTTGCTAACTATTACCACATTAGTCCATTTTTTCAAGGCGCAACATGGCAGTGGTCCGAAAACGGGGTTATATCGTCTGAAAACTTTGCAGATCTTGCTTCAATTTATGATGACAACATAATGACTAATATCGATGGCTACCTCGAAGGCTCATACGATTGGGAGTCGGATTTATATTCTTTTAATTTTCTCAATTATTCCGGAAAATTTGTTTTTGATGAACTCAGGAATATTGTGCAACTAGATCAATCTGACTTAAAAATTGAAAAGGGAAATCTATTAGGCTATCCGGCTCCTGAAGATCAGCAGGCCGAAGGGTTTACAATTGTTAGCCCAGAAGGGCATAAATTCTTTTTTGGAGCTAAAGAAGAAACTAGACCTCAGCCATATTCTGCAAATATCAGCAATGTAATTTCCAGAACTTTTTATTTATCATCTATTCTATCGTACAATGGTGATTTCGTCTCATTCGAATATGATGAGGAACCCGTTGTAACAAATTTGGACAGGCTTAATCAATCTGTTTATGCCCTTGGCGTTAGCGGAATGGGTCAAACTGGTGCCAGTCAGGGTATTCAAAACTCCTATAGTGTTACGGAGTTTAGGCCTCGTTTATTGAGGAGAATTGTATACAATGATGACACTGTTGAAATATACAGAACAAGCCGCGTGGATTATCCGGGGGTGAAAAGAATCGTCAAGATTGAGAGAAGGAAAAACAATCAGGTATTGAAGTCATTAGACTTTCACCAAAGTTATTTTACAAGTAGTGATGTATATGGCAATTATTTACCAACGCCTGTGACACAGACATTTTTGGACAAGCTCTCTAAAAGATTGAGACTTGATTCAATTTCTGAATATGCTGGTGACTTGGATTCTTTAAGGCACACATTTGATTATAACACCCTTCAGATGCCATACAAAACCTCACTTGCAGTGGATTACTGGGGATATTTTAATGGAGTTACTTCCAATACTCACCTTATTCCTGATTTTTCAAGGTACTATGTAAGTGATCATGATCCTGCCACATGGCTAGACGATCCAATCAACACAACGAACTGGAATGGAGCTGACAGAAACCCTAATGAGGCCTATTCAAAGATGGCTATACTGGAAAAAGTAACGTATCCCACAGGTGGAAGTTCCCAATTTGAGTTTGAATTACATGATTACTCAAACACAAAATATGAGAATAAACACGAATTTCTCGGAAAGAAAAGTGCGTTGGCTGTTGATATTAATTATGTTAATGCTGATGACCCATTCAAGTCTTTTACCATCTCTGGTGAACCACAGATTGTTGAATTTAATGTTTATCTAAGCTGTGTTGATGGAGTTTTTTGTCCGGACTATCATCCAAGCACTTCAGGAGATGCTCCTAAAGCCACTTTAGTAAAGATTAGTGGACAGACAACTGTTTTAAAGACATGGGGCCTTCAAGATGTTGATGCTAATGGAAACGTCAAGGAAAGGATCTTGCTGGATCCCGGAGTCTACAGTATTTCTGCTTCTTTGCCTGATGCCATTGGTCAGCAGCAAGGCCTATCGCAAATCGAAGCGAGCTACTCGGAATATGGAAATGAAGTTTTTCTTTGGAAGGGAGGTGGACATCGTATTTCCAGTATCAGAACACATGATGGTTTGAATTCAAACAACGATGTCATCAAACGCTATCAGTATCATTTTGAAGAAGAGACTAATGGAGTAATTAGAACTAAGTCATATGGAATGCTTCATTCTCAACCTAAGTTTATGAATGTCATGCTCAGAGAATACCATCAACCAAGGGTTTATGATATGGACGGTATATGGGTTACAGGAGGCTTAAACGAGATAGGAAAGAAATCTATTCTCTCTTCAAATAGTTTTCGTCCAATGATCGGGACAGAAGGGGGAAGTATGATTGGCTACTCACAAGTGGAGGAATGGTATGGAGCAAATGCGGAGCATGGGAAAAAGGTATTTAAATATCTTAATAACGAGAATATTGGTAACTCTTACAATGGTAAGGTAAGTGCAATTCCTGATATTCAAAACCCTTTCAATGGTTTACTGATTAGAGAATCAACCGTGAGCACTGATGGAGATACCGTGCTTCAAGTGGTCAATGAATATGATACAGCAAATACTAAGATCATAGCCATGGTGCATAAGGAGCATGATCAACCGAATGCCTATAATAACACAGATGATGTCTGTTTAAGGTGCATGACCTATTTACACTACTACTATGATCTGAGCTCAAGGGTTTTGCTAAAATCATCGACTACGACTCAAGATGGCGTTTCTTTTACCAAAGAAGTAGAGTATGACCAAAGTTTTGCACATAATTTACCCGTTCGGGAAACCATTACCCATTCAGATGGCACTAAAAATATCACAGAAATGACATATGTGGCTGACTTTCCATGTTTCACCAGTTGCGCAATTTCAGGGTCTGAACTCGATGATGTCCACAAGCTCTTCAAAAGCCATTTGATACACAAAACCGTTGAAAAAACAGAATATCTGCAAAAACCAAATTGGAGTATGCCAAGAGCGATCAACTCACAGTTTTTCAATTATGATGAATTTCAAACAGGCTT
Organism: Flavobacteriales bacterium; assembly: GCA_022763165.1. Taxonomy (GTDB): domain Bacteria; phylum Bacteroidota; class Bacteroidia; order Flavobacteriales_G; family JALEGO01; genus JALEGO01. The sequence continues at coordinate 13,164 of JALEGO010000637.1, read as the reverse complement.
TAACCACATGGATAACATACAATTAGGAGGGGTTACCCTACTCAATACTAATGTACCACTTTTGAATTTTAGCAAAGTTCAGGTTGGTTCAAATGATAACTTCATTATTGATAATCATTATGAAAATGCTGAGAAATTTCAATTTGAATATGATGAATATGGAAATTTCATTCAGTACCAGCAGAGAGACGGTGAGCCAGTTTCATTTATGTGGGATCAAGACTTAGGCAGGCCTATGGCAAACATTAATTATGCTAGTGCAAACGAATGCGCCTATACTAGTTTTGAAAACGGAAATCATGAAGGGGGATGGACATTTACGGATCCAAGCCCAATGGGATTTGTTGGTGAGCATTCAAAATGGTTAACTCAAAGTTCAGTTTCGAAAAGCAATATTCAACAAGGCTCTTATATTCTGAGCTTTTGGTATAAAACGAACAATATTGAGGTAGAGTTAAACAATCAATCATTAAGTAGCTTAAGTGGTACGCCAGAATGGCAGAAAGCCTTTATTGAACTAGAAGCGACACAACAGATGAATACTTTGGTAATTTATGGCTCAGGTCAGATTGATGAGCTTAGGCTTCATCCAAAATATGCTGAAATGGAGACAATTAACTTTGATAACAAGGGGAACATTGTAGCCAGCATTGATGCTAACAACGATGTTAATAACAGGTATGAATATGACGCGTTTGGCAGACTACTTTTGATAAGAGATATCGATAGTAATATCACTCAATCGTATGATTACCATTACGACCACCTCACAGCGGTTAACGAGATTAGCTCTAGAGAAGTTCAGGTCGCAGGAATCAAAGACATCCAAGATTTGTCAAGTTTAGATGTTGGACAGAATATTTATTTAAGAAGATTTTCAGATGGTTTAGGAAGAGACATCCAGAATATTGTCGTTGAGGGATCACCGTCAAAAAAGGATTTGGTGAGTTTTGCAAGTTATAACGATCAAGGAAGAGAGGTAAAGAAATATAAATCATTTTCGACTTTACCTGATGGGGGCACGTTCAAGCCTAATATATCTGCTCTACAGAATAACTATTACTCCAACACCAATGCCTTCGAAGAAATCGAATTTGAAGAAGTTCCTTTAGACAGAACTTCAAAAATTGCAGCAGCCGGTCCGGATTGGGCAATGGGCTCGGGTCATGAAATCTCCCAACTTTACAGAGCTAATCTTTCAAATGAAGTACGCTACTTTGAATCTAATGGGGTTTCAACAGGTTTTTGGCCACCAAACTCATTAAATGTTTCTCAAACGCTTAATGAAAATGGTGAATCTGTAATTAGCTATGTCAATACTCAAGGAAAGGAAATACTCAAAAACAAAGAGGGACTCTTGACTTATTTTGTATATGATGACTTTGGAATGTTAAAATTTGTGATACCTCCAAAAACAGTGGAGAATATGAACACAAGTGGAAACTTTAATTGTAACCTACCACTTTATCAAGATGCCGTTTTTTCCTATGCATATGATGATCAACACAGGATAATTCGGAAGAAAATTCCTGGAAAGAGCACAGAATTTCTTTATTATGACAGGCTTGATCGTCTAGTGTTAACCAAAGATGGCAACCAAAATCAGACCTTTACAAAATACAATAAAAAAGGAAAGCCTATAATTACCGGGATCTATACTGGAAATAATCTTCCGAATCCAACCAATGATTTATATGAACAACGTTCTTCTGCTAATCAAACCGGGTATACACTTTCCAATAGTTTTCCTACTTCACAGATTGAAGTATATTCAGTAACATATTATGACAATTATGACTTTAACTTAAATGGTCAAGTCGATAATGATGAGTCCTTTATAAGTTCTAGTTCTTCTGTTTACGATGAATTTCCTAAGCAACAAAATGTTGGTAACATCACTGGTTCAAAACTTGCAACTTTTGAAGAAGATGGAGTTACCATTGGATCATACCTTAAGACAAGAACATTCTACAATAGGAAGAATGAAGAAATGTTAACTGTCTCCGACAATGTCACAGGGGAGCAGGATTTGGCTTACAAAAAACACAATTTCACAGGAAAAGTCACTCATGAAAGAATCCAACATCGAGCAAATTTAGGATCCCTTCAATCAAAGATCTTAGAAAAAGAATATGTGTTTGATCATCAAAATCGACTCACAAAAACCTATTTCCAAATCGATGGGGGTGTTAAGCAACTCCTTAGCAAACTCGATTACAATGATCAGAACCTCATAATTGCTCGTCATCTTGGAGGTATTAATGAGCAAGAAAACAAATACTTACAAGATGTGAATTATACATATGATCTGCATGACCGAATGGTTTCAATAAATGACCCTGATGATTGTCTAGAATTGACAATTGGAGATGAAGATGTGCCTATTGGAAACGGTAATATCTTTTCAGATGTCAACAACCCCAATGAAGAAGAAGGCATTCAATTAAAAAGTTCAAATGACATATTCTCTTTGAAATATTATTACAATACCTTTAAGGCTGGATTGAGTATAACCCCTCAATATAATGGAAACATTAATGCCGTTGAATATCGTGATGGTTGTGATCAAATAAAACAAGGTTACGGGTTTGAATATGATAATCACGGGAGAATTGTTTCAGCAAATTTTGCAAGAACAAATCTCGATGGAGACTTCCATCAGGATGACAGATACAATCTTCAAAATGTTTCTTATGATGAAAACGGAAACCTCTTAGCTCTTGAAAGAAACGGACTTTCAGGAAACTTAATGGACAACTTTAGTTACAGTGTAAGTCTGAATAATCGCCTACTGAACTTAACGGAATTGGGTGATCCAAATCAGGGGTATGTACAATTGAATTCAAACGGGTTTTATGACTACGATGACAATGGGAATATGACACGCGATAATGGTAGAGAAATGGATATTCATTATACTCATAAGAACCTACCTAGAGTAATAGCCTTTGATAACTTAGATTCTATACGTAATCATTTTGACGCCTCTGGATCGAAGCATATTAGCGAATCTAAAGGTAGTGGGCACACCAATTGGAGTCAGAAGTTATACATTGGAGAGTTTACTTACAATAATGGTACTTTGGAGTCTATTAAAACACCAAGCGGTCGCGCAGTTCCAAATAATAACGGATCTTTTGACTTTGAATATGTAATTAGCGATAATGTTGGAAATGCCAGGGTTAGCTTTTCTGATAAAGATGGAAATGGCAAAATTGAAGAAGAGCAAGGAGAGATACTCCAAAGAAATCACTATTACCCATTTGGCATGCAGATGGACGGTCATTGGAAGCAGGTACATGGGATTGAAAATGAGTTTAAATATAATGGCAAAGAGCTTCATGCAGACTTCGGGCTTAACTGGTATGATTATGGTGCGAGATGGTATGAGCCAGCTCTGGGTAAGTGGCACAGCATCGATCCATTGGCTGAGAACTTCTTGTCTTTATCACCTTATACCTATTCGTACAATGATCCAATTCAATACTTTGACCCAGATGGCGCTGCACCAGAGAAATGCTGCAATGGAAATGCTCCTAAGCATGCCAATTGGAACCAGTATACATTGAAAAAAGGGGAGACTTTGGGTTCGCTTGCCAAGAGAGAATACACCACAGTCGCTGAAATAATGAAATGGAACCCTCAGATCAATGATGCTGATAAAGTATATGCAGGTGAGACGCTAAACCTAGTTGGAGGAGAAGGACCGCCCCCAGATGCATTTGCGACTAAGACACAAACCGTTGATCACCCCGTTGGGCCTATAAATAACCCTAAGAAGGAAAAGGCTGCATCTTGGAAAGAAGAATACCGGAAAACCGTACTGCAACTCAACGAAAAGTATAATCCATTGTTTAAAATGGGCAAGGCATTTAATGGGTTGCTCTATAACTATGTGCCAAATGCACAAGAAACAGGAGCACATAACTGGAACGTAGATTTCGTCACAGGTGATTCCAAAACTGTTGGACAACACTGGGTCACTTTTATTGCATCAGCCAAGGATTTGGCTTCAATGCAAAGCCCTAAAGCCGTATTGGCTTACTTAATGACTGAAATGGTTAAAACCGATGTTGTTGATACAAGAGCTTTAATAGATGATTTACCAGGGGCTGATGAATGGCCAGAAGAGGTAAAAGATGCACTGAATGAACTATTAACAGATTTTACAAACACAAAATAGCTCTAGTTTTTCAACCTTAACAAATAAAAGAGCGGCAATAACCACTGTCGCTCTTTTTTTATGGCCTGTGAAGGTCACCTTTTTTTGTACTTTTGCACAAACTTTTTTCGATGAAAAGACTATTCATCATTGGATTGATGCTTTGCACTCTGATGTTCTCCTGTGAGCGCGAAGGACAGTTAGGCAGTTTCGTTTCTGAAGATGAAAACTTTAATGTGGATCAAGTCGCTCTTTTAGTGAATATCAAAACTTCGGACAGCACCTATCTTGTTGTACGCTCAATTGACTCGATAAAGATTAAAATCAATAATAACTTTACTACAATCATAAGCTCTGAAGTCCTTGACACATCAATAGTTCCAAAGTTTACCGATGGAAATAAGTTCGTAAGCACTCAAAAAATCAACTATCTGATCACAGCACAACAAGAAGATAATCTGCCAGATTTCAACACTGCTGGAGACTACGCAAATTATTTAAATTCGGCCTATCAATTATCACCAGGTGAGTATGTTTGTTTTATAGAGTTCATTGACCTGACATTCAACGACAACTCATCACAAAGATTTTACCCCCTACAATATCAACCCTTTAAGATTGAAGATAATGCCTCCAGCGCTTTTATAGGCGAAGTAGAGGTTAAAATATAAAAATTATGAAGTGGATCAGCCGATTAGGTTTTATTGTTTTATTCTTTGTAATACAGTCCTGCTATAAGCCTGGAAAGATCAACATTCAAAACAACATATCTAATGTGAAATTGGATGATGTTTCATGGGGAGATATCACAATAGGGACAGATTTGCTACCAGGAGAATCTACTGGTGAGGTATTGATATCCAAACACGAAGAAAAATTACCAAGCACTCAAGTAATCAGGTTTTCGATGATAGCAAATGGTATTTCAGTTTACTTAGAAACCCAGGAGTCTTATGAATTGGACGAGGATGACAATATACTCATCATATTAGATGATGATACACCCGTAAGAAACCCTAGTGAATGACAAGTACATTTGAAAATAAAATATCATCCTATTTTAGATTAGGTATTATTTCCGGAGGACAATTAGGAAAAATGCTAGCTCAACATGCAGCACAATGGGACATTGAGTCTTTTGTGTTAGACATGAGTGCGAATTGTCCCGCGGCTTTCGTTGCGAAGCACCAAACAGGTTCACCTCAAAATGAAGATGACGTTTATCATTTCGGGAAGACAATGGATGTAGTGCTCTTAGAAATGGAAAACGTCAACCTGAAAGCCCTTCGCAAGCTTGAGCAAGAAGGAGTCCAGGTTTTTCCTAGGCCTGATACCTTGGAAATTATTCAAGACAAGTGGAAGCAAAAGGAGTTTTTGGTGCAAAACGGATTTCCCGTTGCCAAGGGTACAGAAATCTCAAATGTTAAAAACGGGTCGGACGTAGAAGGCATGGGAATTTCCCTACCAACAGTTTTAAAAGCAAAAGTTGGCGGGTATGACGGCAAAGGTGTTCAGGTCATCAAGCAAAAGGATGATGAAATACTTTTGCCAGAACCACTATTTGCTGAGGAAATGGTGGCTTTGGACAAAGAGCTTTCCGTTATTGTTGTGAGAGATATTGAAGGAAATGTTCGTTGCTATGACCCCGTAGAAATGGTTTTTGATGATGCTTCAAACTTACTGGATTACCTGGTTTTTCCTGCGGAAGTGTCTGAAAGCGTTTCTCAGAAAGCTATGTCTATGGCTGAAGACATTATTTCGAAATTGAACCATGTTGGATTGTTGGCCATTGAGTTTTTTGTTGACGGAGATGATGTTATTGTGAATGAAATGGCACCAAGACCTCATAACAGTGGACATCAAACCATTGAAAGTGCTTATACCTCTCAATACGAGCAGCTGCTGAGAGCAACACTAGGGGCGCCTCTTGGAAATACCAAAATCAAAGTGCCCTCAATTCTCTATAACATCACGGGCTCTGCTACATCACTGGGCAAAGTGTCATATGATGCTATTTCCGATGTTATGAAAATGTCAAATGTGAATGTTCACATATACGGGAAAAGACAAGTAAAACCATTCAGAAAAATGGGTCATTTGGTGTTATATGGCAACCAAATGAGTGAATTAAAAGACCAATTAAAGTTGATAAAAACAAAGCTAAAAATCAATGGCAAGTAATCCCTTAGTTTCAATTATTATGGGCTCAAGCTCAGACCTGGAAGTGATGTCAGGAGCTTCTAATTTTCTCAAAGAGCAAAACATTCCATATGAGATGACCGTGGTATCTGCACACAGAACCCCCGAAAGGATGTTTGATTTTGCGAAAACTGCTGAAAATAGAGGCATAAAGGTAATTATCGCTGGAGCAGGAGGTGCTGCACATTTACCTGGAATGGTGGCATCAATTACCAACCTTCCGGTAATCGGTGTGCCCGTGAAATCTTCCAACTCTATTGACGGTTGGGATTCTATCCTCTCTATTCTGCAAATGCCAAATGGTATACCTGTTGCTACTGTAGCGCTAAATGCATCGCTGAATGCGGGCATATTGGCCACCAAAATATTAGCCATTCATGATCAAGAAATCATGCAAAAGCTAGAATTGCACAATGAAAAACTGAAAGAAAAGGTAAGAAAGTCATTAGATCACCCAGAATTTTCTGATTTTCAGTAGCTGATTCCTGTGCTTTGCTTTAGTCTCTCTCCAGAAAACCTTTTGTTTTAAGACGTTTTCTGGATCTCAGAGAGCTCAGAAAAAGATCAAAACAAATAGTTTTTCAAAAGCAAGAACTGCCGCTCCGCCCAGGGCTATTTACTTTCGCCTTTTTCGTTTCTTTCGTTTTTTGGCTTGAACGAAGTTTAGCCTAGCTCCAATATTGGACTGAAAGCTGGCTGGAACAAGATCGTATTTCGATTCTAAAACCAACGATAAATGATCTATAACTTTGATGTCAAAACCAATACCGACATCGATGCTAGGGTATGGGAGCTCCACCTCTGAAACATCCCCGGAATTGTTGATAAACTGCAGGTTATTAAGTCTTAGGCTAGAAGAGAGATAAGGCACAGTATTACAAATCTGAAACAGATCATAATCAAATTGTAAGGCAGTACTGATATCCTTGCCTTTTCCATTTGGATCAACTACTTGATAAATAGGATTTAACCATAAATGTGTACAAATCGGGATTCTAGCCCGAACCTGGTAGCCGAAAGCTCCAGTTTTATGCGCCATCACTAAAGTTCCACCTAATCCGGCAGGCCCCTTGTCAGTATGAGTTTTACGAAAGTCTTGAGATGAGATTTCTAGACTACAAATGGTAGCCAGAATTATAATTACTATGGTTTTCATTTTTTGTTGTTTGAAAGATGACTACAGATGAATCGTTTAAGTATAGATACATTCAGTCACCAAATGGTTGTATGGTATAATACATTTAAAAATCATTTGTTACAACTCGATCCTTACCTTTGCGTGGATGAATTATTTGTCTGTTGAAGGTTTAAGTAAAAGTTATGGCATAAAACAGCTGTATCAGAACATCAGTTTTGGATTAAACAAAGGTGATAAAGTTGGAATTGTGGCAAAAAATGGCACTGGAAAGTCGACACTCTTAAAATCCATTTCTGGAATAGAATCAGCAGATTCAGGAACCGTTGTTTTTCGCAATGGCATACGAGTAAGCCACTTGTTACAGGAAGATCAGTTTTCCGATGCTCAAACCATTCAAGAAGTAATTTACAGCGGGAATCATCCAAAAATGAAGGCTTCTAAAGAATACAACCATTGTGTTGCAGAAGGCATTGAAGGCTCACGAATGGAGAATGCCTTGGAGCAAATGAATGAATTGGATGCTTGGAGTTTTGAATCTAGAGTGTCCGAAATCCTAGACAAACTCAAAATCCCATCCTCTTCTACAATGATAAAGACACTTTCAGGAGGGCAACGAAAAAGGGTTGCTCTAGGACGTGTGCTGCTGGAAGATCCTGATCTCATTCTCTTGGATGAGCCAACAAACCACTTGGATCTCGAAATGATTGAATGGCTGGAAACATATCTCACCACTTCAAGCGCAACGATTTTGATGATCACACATGATCGGTACTTTCTTGAAAATGTTTGTAGCGTTATCTTGGAGTTGGATCAAGGTAATCTTTATCGATACGAAGGCAACTATTCCTATTTCGTTGAAAAAAAGGCTGATAGACATGAACTTGAATCAACAAATGTCACCAAAGCCAAAAACCTCATGCGCAAGGAATTAGAATGGATGCGCAGAATGCCTAAGGCTAGAGGAACAAAGTCTAAAGCTAGAATTGATGCCTTTTATCGACTTAAAGAAGAGGCCTCTAAGAGAGTTCGAGAAGAAAATGTAAATCTTAATATCAAAACGACTAGATTAGGCTCTAAAACTGTAGAATTCCATAATGTTTCCCATCACTTCGATCAACTAAAAACGCTTGATAAGTTTTCATACAACTTTCAGCGGTTTGAAAGAGTTGGCATTGTCGGTAAAAACGGCTCAGGCAAATCAACGTTTCTAAATCTACTGACAGGAGATATTGAACCCAAAGGAGGTAAAATAGTAATAGGAGATACAGTTAGCGTAGGGTACTATAAACAAGATGGAATTCAGCTCAAAGAGGATAAAAAGGTCATTGATGTCATCAAAGATATCGCTGAAATCATACCTCTGGAGAAAGGCCAAAAGTTGACCGCCTCCCAGATGTTGGGGCGATTTTTGTTTCCACCAAAAGTGCAACAGCAATATGTACACACTTTAAGTGGAGGGGAAAAGAGAAGGCTGTATCTCCTCACAGTGCTCATGCGGAACCCTAATTTTTTGATTCTTGATGAACCAACCAACGATCTAGACATTAATACCATGAATGTGCTGGAAGATTACCTCTTGAGCTTCAAGGGCTGTCTTGTTGTAGTTTCTCATGACCGATACTTTATGGACAAAATAGCCGATCATTTGTTTGTCTTTGAGGGGGAAGGGAAAATAAAGGATTTAGTTGGGAGCTATTCGACTTGGTTGCACGAAAAACAACAGACAGTGATTAAAAAACCTAAGCAGGACAAAAAAATAACTGTTGATAACGTTGATGAAAAACCAAAAAAGGCCGGCTTTAAGGAGAAAAGAGAATTTGGAATATTAGAAGTGGAAATCCCCAGACTCGAAAAGAAAAAAGCCGAATTGACGGAAAGAATAGCATCTGGCGCTTTAAGCCACGAGGCACTAATAGAAGCCTCTGAGGAGTTAGGCACTATTATTGAAGAATTAGATGTTAAAACGGATCGCTGGTTAGAGCTATCAGAACATTTTATTTAGGCTTTTTAATAGCACATGGTTAATAAGAATAGTTACACACTGTTGTTTTTAAGAGTCAAGTTTAGTTGATTTGATTATTCTGCAAATTGGGTTAAATATGAAACGAGTATTTTTCGTTATCGCATTTCTTTGTTTTTTGACGCATACATATAGCCAACATGTTGTTGTATTGGACTCGGCTTGGATGTTTGTATCAGAAGATGGAGACACGTGCTACGAAGCGATTACAGAGCGCCACCCAAAGACAGAAAAAACATTCAAAAAGGCCGAAGCATTTTTCAAGAAGGGAAAATTAGAGAAAGCTAAAGAGCTCTACGATAAGGCAGTAGAAATGGACCCTAAATATTATGATGCGATTATGGCAAGGGCTGAATTTCATGAAGCTAGTGGAGCACTTGATTTAGCAATAAAAGAATATACACTAGCAATCAAAATGTTGCCATGTGAAAAAAAGCCTCACTTAGAAAGAGGCCGCGTCCACCTTACGCAGGAACATTGGGGTTCGGCAATCCAAGACTTTCAAGCCTACCTGAAATGGAGCACAATCAACGCTGAAATATATCCTATGATGGCTACAGCCATGTTTGCAACAAAAAATGATGCTGCTGCATGTAAGTTCCTAGAAAAAGGAATAAAACTTGATGATGATGTGAGTCAAAAGATGTTTGATGAACGTTGCAAATAGCCCTTTGCGCTGTATTTTTTTACTTTTTCTCTTTCAGATAGTTTTAGGTTGCCAGAAAACTTGTGACCCTAAACTAAAGCCTAAAATGGAGCATCTGAACATTGAGTTCATGCAATCACTTGATCGGCTGAATTTTGAAAAAGTGGATTCTTGCATCAATGTGTTTGAAAACCTTGATCAGGTTTGTCTGGACCCACATCAAACAAACTTCTTTAAGAAAAACATTGCAGTGGCTCATATCTATCGTGAAAATGAAGACAGTGCCCTTATCGTCTTAAATAGCATCAAGACAGACAGTGCAATACTCAACCTTACTGTGTTACTATTAAAGTCACAGATTTTCACCCAACGAGGATTGCAAGACTCAGTCATTCAAGCTTATCAAAAAAGTGTGAGGATTTTCCAAGAATTACAAGACACATCGGTTTTGGTCAAGTTCACAAACTATTATGCCAACCAACTGATGTCCTTGAACAATAATTTGGCTAGAGATGTGCTCCTTAGAACCGCTCCGTACCTTGAAACGAAGCACTATGATTCTGCTTCCTACATGTCTTATTATGGAACAATGGCTGCTCTGGCCCTTAATGACGGAAATTACAGCAAATCTTTCGACTATTTTGAAAAGGAACTCACATACATTTCGCCCGCAAGCAAAGCAACAAGAGCCTTTGAGCTATGTACAATGTCTCAAATTGCTCAATTGTTAGAAATACCAAAAACCTCATTGAACTTAATTGCAGAGGCAGAAAGATTGATTGATACTATACCAACCTTAAAAGAACTTCAGGTGCTGTCAAAAGTCAATAAAGCACTTAGTCTACACCAATTAGGAGCCATGACTGCTTTTGAGAATGAGGCTGAAAAATTATGGAATAAGAAATACACTTTTTCCGAGACTTTACATGCATTTGATCAGAACAGACTCTTCGCCTTATTACATCAATATTCCGGGCGCTTTTCAGAGGCTATTTTGTATAGAGATGCCAACCTTGAAATTGCTCAAAAAAGAGGGGATAGTCTGTTACTTGTTAGAGCCTATTCCCAAAAAGCCCAAACTCTTTTTAAGCAAAAGAGGTCTTCTGAAGCAGCCCAAAATTTTAAAAAAGCTTTTCTGTATGTTGGGAATAACAACAAACCCTATTTAAGCGATTACCAAGATTATTACGATTTTCTAATGCATTCTAGGATGGACGCTAGTGGTGTAAAAAGCATAATCAACAATATTGAAATTGAGCTGAAAGACCAACTTTTTGCCGACAAACTAGAATTGATTCTATTACAAAATAGAATCAAAACTGAGAAACTAGTGAATAAAGCAAATTCTGAAAAAATTGAAGCAGTAAGACTTAAAAACAAATCCCTCAAACAGAGAAACAGGCTTTTTGGGGCTGCCATAATTCTCTTGACTGTTTTGGGCTTTATGCTCTTTAATTACTTTAAGCTAAAACAAAAATCATCTAAAGTTGAAGCCAGAAACACCAAGCTTGAACTCGAAAAGACAATATCTGGATTGAATTACGCGAAAGGAGTAATCACCGAAAAGAATCAACTTATTAATGAACTGAAAGATTATTTGAAAATACATGCTAACAGTGGGGCATTTGCAGATAACCTTATGGACCATATCTCCAATGATAACAATTGGACGGCTTTCTTAACTGAGTTTGAAATATTGTATAAAGACTTCTTTAAAAACCTAAAAAGAGATCATTCAAAAATCACAAACAATGATCTAAGACTTGCTGCTTTGATCAAACTGAATTTATCCGATAAGGAAATATCTGCATTGCTAAATGTTGAACTTTCTACTACTAAAAAGGCGAAAAATAGACTTAAAAAGAAACTCAACCTTGGGGCAGAGCGGAAACTGTTTGACTATATAGCCACTTATTAAGCCCCTATCCATCATCTTCTAAAAACATGTCACCCTTTTGTCAACCCAAATAAATTGCCTGTATTCTATCGCGGCAATAGTTTTGTAGAGAACCTGTAGGGGGTCACAAACAGGGTCACCTATTGATCTGAACTGAAGTGTTCGATAGGTTTGCCCCGATCTATTTTCGATAGATATGGTATTAATCTTTAAATCATTTAAAAATGCTTAACAAACAAAAAATATTTGGACTTCTAATTTTATTCTTCTTTTCATCATATGCCTTTTGCGTTGATCGCGTAGTGCAATTGAATGGTCCATCAGGAACTTATAACAGCATTACTGATGCTGTAAATGCTTCTTCCGATGGGGATATCATTATCGTAAACAACAAACCATCAAATTTACCATGGATTGAGGATGTAACCATATCCAAATCTTTAACTTTTGTTAGTGCCTTGGATACAGTGCAATTTTTTGTGCAAGGGAATTATTTTATTGAGCGAGGCGCCAACAGGGAGGTTGTTATAAATGGCATGAGAAACAACAATGGAAACATTGAGGAAACGGGCACTAACACCCCAACCTCGAGAACTAAAGTCAGTATTTTGAACTGTGAAATCAATGGGGATGTGGATTTTGGACAACGTTATAATCTATTGATTTCGAATAGTGCCATATTTGATCAAGTCAATTTCACTTACGGGAGTGTCTATGGCAGTGAGATTGGTGGTTATATGCAACTAAACAGGGATTTTTGGGCCGATTCGGATACACTCAATATCGTGGGAAATAAATTATTTCGTTTGACCCTTACAACTGATAGTCATTATGTTCATGTACTCAATAATTTTATCTACAATACAAACACGGGAGGGATATATGTAGGGGCCTTAAAAGGTGGAACAGGAGAAAATCACATAACCAACAATTCCATTTATTCAAGGTATGATGCAATCAATGCCTTTGTAAGTACACAAGCAATTTTGATTATTCAAAACAATGCACTGCGTTCAACCACAACCAATGATCATTCGTTTGACAATAATAGTGGACCTGGTCTTCAAGTTGTTTTCAATTACAATGTCTATCACAGTGTTGA
>JALEGO010000636.1 GCA_022763165.1 Flavobacteriales bacterium | reverse complement strand
CAAGTGTATGGGACCTTTAGAGCTTCAGGATGGATGCGAACTTTAAAGTTGTCTTTGTACTTTTCTACGCCCATAGCCTGTAACCTTTTGGACATAACTTCTGCATAACAATATTTACATCCTTGAGACACTTTTGAACAACCTGTCGTTGGATTCCAAGTCATTTCGGTCCACTCTATGCTGGATTGAGCCATATCAGTTCTTATTTCAATTGAAAAATACCTTTGACAAGATTTCTTCTATAGTTTTCATAATTGATATAAAATGAATTCTTGGGAATAGGCTTATCATCAGCTCCAATATAAAACAACTTGTTGTTTTTCTGCAAAAACTTTAACACTTCATTGCAATGCTTTGGCAAATAACCTTTTCCTAAAACAAATTCGTATAGCTCAACATTATTTCTCTTTTCTTTTAAGTATTTCATTAAATGCTCTTCTAGCTTATTCTTTTCTAGGTCAAGGTTAAAAATATCTCTAGTCCTTTCAAACTTCCAACCTTCCCCTTTCTCTTTATCAATTTCCCATTTTGCTTCCAACATTTTTTCGAACCCTTTTATATGACCTGAAAAAAAGAATAAGCAAAAAACAGTATTTGAATCTCTTTGAATAGTGAATGTGTCGACATAATAGCCTTCTCCCATGAATCTTCTAAACCCTTCCTTGATCTCAATGATAAATTGCCAAATGTCATCATAATGCTTATTAACATCCGGCATTATCTGTTTAATAAAATTGTCCAACGACTCAGGGATTGTTCCTGATGATTCAAACCTGAACATGAATTGAGTAGGCTGAAATAAAAGAACTTCGGAGTTCCTACTATTTAAAAGGCTTTTGATTTCAGTTGAATCTATTTCCTTGTAACCATAAGGGTCAATGAAGATGAAAAACTTGTCTTGCTTCTTTTTCTCCAAATAGTCTGGGAGCACTTTGACAATTTCTTTATAGTCTTTTGCTCTGTATTTAATAGTTGTTTTTGGCAGGCGGTCTAAGCTTTCCGCTTTGATATTCTTTTTTAGTTTTTCAATTTTACTCTTATCGTAGTCATTAAATACGACTTCGATTTGTGGAATATTCTTATTCTTGCCTGAATTTATTTCATGAAGATTTTTAATCTTGCTTAGAATTATTATCGGACTTCCGTGACCTCCGTTTTTGTAGATTCCCTCTGCAGAAAACAAATCAAAAACATGAATCTTCTCCACATGTGTATTTGCAATTATATTGAGGTATCGATCAAGGTAGTTACCTAATAGCTCAACTTTTGCTCTTGAATGCATGAGCAAATAGTCCTGGGTTTTCTTTTTATTTTTTGACATGCCTAATTTAATTAAATAAATAATATTAGCCTACCCCCAGCAACAGCAGGCCGCACCACCCCAGCGCAGCCTGCCAATTCTCAACTGACGCTACAACCGGATGGTTAACACCAAAAAGTTAGGCGCATTAAAATTAGTGCCGCTGCTCCTATCCTCAATAAGATCTGTTGAAGGCATATCCTGGGACGGATCTTCAGAGATCTGCATGATGATGGGCTGTTCCGTTAACTTTGTCAGGTATGCTACGAAGTTGGCCTCTGTTTGTAAAGCCACCCGGTCACTAATCCTGAAATCGATTCCGATGATCGGGGCAATGCCCACTGTGTAAGACTTCCTGTCATATCCACGTCGCCACCCGCCATTTTGAAAATGGAATGGATTGTTGGCGTTGTTGATCGAATGCCGGAAATCAAGTCCGTAGTAGAAGTTCCACTTTTTGCTCAATTCCAAATGCTTCTCAACACCTATCCGGTAGTTAATATCTTGCCTGGTCCTTTGGTAGACCTCGCCCGAGGTATCGTCAATTGCATCATCGGAAGAGGTATTGCCGCCGATTGCAAATCTCGCGCTAAAGCGATTAAAGTGTCTCTTGTAGGTGAGCTGGTAGGTAGATAAGTATGGAGCGACAAAAGGGTCGTCATCAAAGCTCAGGATTTGATCTATGAGGACAGTAATGTCTGTACCGATCTCATTTTTCATGAGATTTTCGTCAGACTGCGCCTTGGTCACCAAAGGCAGTGCTAATGCCAATAATAGGGTAAAGAGATTTGAAGTTTTCATAAGCTTAAAAATTTGATAAAAAGTGAAGGATGAGCAATCCGGAGGGCGCTCTTGCCCCTCCTGAAGTTGCTTTTTATAATTCAAAACAATGGTTAGAACCCACCAAAAATGTAGAACAGCCCTACGCTGATCACATCCTCAAACTCTTCATCGCTGTTCAGCATATAAGAGACTCTAAGACCTAATGGCCTTTCCTTGATAATGGCACGAAGGCCACCGTTGAACAAGACACCGGAACCCTCATTGAAGTCGGAGCCAAACGTACTGTCCGCCCCAATCCGGTTGAACCCATAGCCAAGACCTACAAAGCCGCCAAAAGACGATCTTGTATCTTGATTGGCAGCAAGACCAAAGTTGATTTCTGCCACAATGGGCAAATCCAGGACATAGGAATTTGACCCGCCATCTCTGCTATTAAAAACCACGCCCAACCCTAAATGGGTGCCTATCGAGACGGTGGTCTCATCGCTCAACTCCATAAAGTTGAGCCTTGGGGAGTACATGATGCCAGGAGCCCCTGTTATTGAGGTGGCATAATAGGCCCCTCCTAGTGAATGAGAGAAAGAGAGTTGCCCAAAAGAGAATTGAACAACAGAGAGCACACACAAACAAATCAATACTAATTTTTTCATAAGATTGTTTTTCAATTCTTACTCATATGGCTTTTCAGAGATCGCCCCGTTTTTTTAGAGTGGGTTCTGGACTCCACTTTATTTTTATTCAACTCGCCCGTAGCTTGAACCCTTAATCGCCCTACCCTTGTTATGCTCAATCAGCTCAATGACCACCAGTGCAGTGCTCAGGGATGCACCAGACACCGCAATGCTATGTGAGGTGCTCACCTTAGACACTGTGAACAAGTTCGAACGGCTTTGCCAATAAAGGAAAATGAACAGCGCGCTAAGCAGCAGAAAGATCAACGCCACCTCAAGAATAATAAGCTCCATGTAGGCAGCAATACCGAGCGCAGCGCTTAGCAGCGCAAGAGACAAGAAATATCTTTTCGATTGGAACTTCAGAGAAACGCTGATGATTTCCTTAAGATAGAGGCTCCAGCAGGTCTGGGCAGACTCGTTGAT
>JALEGO010000635.1 GCA_022763165.1 Flavobacteriales bacterium | reverse complement strand
CAGGCCCTAGTATTCTAGAACCCATTGATTTTCTCAAGCGTTTTGCCAATTCTAAAGACACTTCATCAACAATTTCCCTCAATTTGTGTCTTATGGTAATTGAGAATATTCTACAATAAGGAGGATATCTAAAGTTATTGCGAATGGTCATTTCCCGCTTGATGAATTCCTCATAATCATTACGAATGACCCAGTCGATAACAGCATGATCTGGGGTATAAGTTTGAATGATTACTTTACCCCTTTGTGATTTTCTTCCTGCTCTACCCGCTACCTGTGAAATAAGTTGAAAAGATCTTTCATGAGCCCTGAAATCTGGAAAATACAACATATCATCTGCATTCAATATTCCAACAAGCGCCACATTGTCAAAGTCCAATCCTTTGGTAACCATTTGTGTTCCGACAAGAATGTCTATCTCTTTATCCTCAAGACTGGTGATGATCCGTTCGAAAGCATTTTTACCTCTTGTAGTATCAAGGTCCATCCTTCTGATTTTGGCTTCAGGAAGCAACAACTCCAGCTCCTCCTCTATTCGCTCTGTACCCAATCCTATGGTATGAACCTTATTGCTGCCACAAGCAAAACAATTCGATGGGCTCTTCAGCATATAACCACAATAATGGCACCTTAGTGTATTGGTGAACTTGTGATAGGTCAAGCTAACATCGCAATTTTTACATTCAGGAATGTGCGAACATGACATGCATTGAACATAAGGTGAATACCCCCTTCTGTTCTGAAATAGAATGACCTGTTTTTCTTGTTCAAGCGTTTCCTTAATAGCGTCCAAAAGGAACTTTGAAAAGTGTTCATGCATTTGTTTTTTACGCCTGGCTTCTTTTAGATCCGCTACAAATACCTCAGGCAATTTCAATCCACCATATCTTTTTTTGAGCTCAACCAAAGCATACCTTCCTATTTTGGCATTATAAATACTTTCCAAAGCGGGTGTTGCTGAACCCAGTAAAACTTTGGCACCACAAAAATCCGCCCAGACTATGGCTGTATCACGAGCATTATATCTTGGTGCTGGATTAACCTGCTTATAGGACATATCATGTTCTTCATCTACAATTATTAATCCTAGATCTTTAATAGGTGTAAATACAGCCGATCTCGCACCCAGAATGATCTTATATTTGCCCGGCTTTAATAGATCATACCAAATCTCCGTTCGTTCCCTTACGGTCATTCTGGAATGAAATATAGCAACCATATCCCCAAAGGCATCCTTCAATCTGTTAATGATTTGAGTTGTTAGAGCGATTTCCGGAAGTAGGTATAGGATTCTTTTGTCTTGTTTTAAATAATCCTCTATCAATTTGATATAAATCTCTGTTTTTCCAGATCCTGTAATGCCATGCAATAGACACACTGATCGTAATTCGAAGGCACTTACAACTTCCTTATAAGCTATGTTTTGCTCTGCACTTAAGGCTTTAAGTCCAGTAACCTGGAGGTCTTGATATAATTCTGTTCTTTCTATTTCCTTTCTCTCAATCGCAGCCTTATCAATTAATGTCTTAACCACCTGGGCTGAAGAATTTGTTTTCCTGATAAAGAGGCTTCTCTCAATACCTTTCTCTCCAGCTCCTTCTATCATTTGTAAAAATTGCATCAGCGTTTCCAATTGTTTCGGAGCCCTTTTTTCTAGCGACTTGAACAACTCTTCTGTAGCCTCCTCATCCTTTAGCAATGGTCCTGGAAGTAAAATATTTACCTTTCTTGGCGTATACTTTTCATTAACTTCTTGATAAATGCCAATCTTACCTTGGCTTACCATTTCTTGAAGTAATTTGTGAACCGACTTGATCCCCAATAAGTCCTGAATGTCAGCAGCAGAAAGCACCATGTCCCGCTTTATGGCCTCATGAATCATGATTTCTCTATCCGATTCGAGTAAATTCGGATGATCATTTGCTCCCATTACGAATCTCGATTCACTGCTCAACTTCAAAGGAGATGGCATGGCCGCAATCATTACTTCGCCAAGATGACACATATAGTATTTGGCAATCCATCTCCAAAGTTTTAATTGTTCGGGTAAAACTATTGGGCTATGGTCTAGGATCGATTCAATCGGTTTAGGGTTATATTCCTTTGGACGCTGATCATGAATTTTCATAACCAGACCGCTGTATAGTTTTTTCTGGCCTAAGGGAACAATCACTCTTCCCCCCAAAACAATACTCTTAATCTGATCTCCTTCAATAGAATATGTTAACACCTTCGGTAAGGCCAAAGGTAAAATCACATCTATGTATTTATTTGAAGAAATCACAAGTACAAATTAAGAAAAAGAGTTTTGAGAATTTAATAAAATGAAGCTTGATTTCTTCCAAATACCCAATAGCTTCAACTAAGCCCTTCATTAAAATACCGCAACTCCTGATCTAATTTTCAATTAATTGAAAATCATTATTTTAAGTTTAAATTTTAACATTTTTTATGGAATCTTTTGAAGATCCATACCCAACTAATATCAAATAAGTAACGGATGTTTAATT
>JALEGO010000634.1 GCA_022763165.1 Flavobacteriales bacterium | reverse complement strand
GATACAAATCCTTCACTTTATTGAGTGCCAATTTGATAATGGAATCTCTACACAGGTCAATGATTTCTTGGACCTCTGGTGTACGTTCATTTTGGGCAAAAGAATCATTCATAGTGATGAGAATTGAAGAAATTAGAATTAATGAGGAAAGCCTTTTCATAAATTCAATTTACGGATAGAATGTCTAAAAAATAGCTTCGATTTATATTGATGTACATCTGATGTATATCTAAGTTCCTTTACAACAAATCCAGAACAAACCTTTTATAAAAGAATCCTTTATCTCTTTCACTAAAGGATTCTGATTTTTCTTTTTGATACTGAAATTTAGGGTTGTAATTCGAAAGAAAACGATCCACCATCAAGTTCCAATAAGCAACTCGTGCTCCGGGTGCAGCCAATTCTTCCAAAGATTTTGCTACTCCAGTAGTAATATCTTCATTCAGATATTCAAAAATATTTGAGAGGTTGAAAGCATGAAAACCGTTGTATTTAGGCGCTACATCTTGTACCAAACCTTTGAATAAAACCAAAGCATCGATATTTTCTTTAACCCTTTCATAATTGCCCTCTTGACAATAGTGCGGCAGTTTCCCTAAAAACTTTCCTGTCATTGCGTAATTCAAAAACAAGTTGTCTTGACAATAAACTGAGGAAAGATGTTCTTTTGCCTTATTCAATATGAAGGTACTCACCGAGCCTTCAACTTCATTTAAAAAGCTTGGATCACGACCCAGCCAACCCATAACTTTGTTTGAAAAGAATGTTTTGAAAAACCACTTCCACCTCCAAGTGTGCCATTTATCATTATAGAAATCTATTTGAGCTTGCGCATCTTTTTCCTCCATAAGCTTCAGAGTAGTCTTCCTGCTATGAATCAGAGGCACCACTCTCTTCGCAAACATTCTGAAATAGCGTTCAAACTTACCATCATTAATGATGCCTTTCTCAATAGCATCTGTTTTTTGATCCCAATAGGCTCGAGCCTCAGAGCTCAATTCACTTTTTAACCGTTCATATGTTTTGAGCTTCTCTTTAGGGTCAGCCAAAACAAAACCTACGAATGCTAAGTATTCTTCTTGGGACATATACTTGATAGCTAGCCTTTTAAGCTCTATTAAATGAAGCTGAATAGGGTTTACATCCACTGCAACAACCACTTCAGGCTGATTGATCAAGAGTGAAAAACTATTGTCTCCAGCTGATGCGATTGACAGGACTTTCTCTCCTTGCTGCACTTCAAGGGCTTCTGTCAATACATCAGCATCCTCCCAGCAGTTCGCATAGCGAACAAAATCAAAGGATACATTACTTAATTCTCTTTTATTGTTACTCATAACTAATACATTATCATACTTTTTTGCATTGCCCAAAAAAGTATCAAAAAACTCTAGGCCTCTGTAATTTTCTTGATCCAGTAATTGCTCAGATTGGATTCCCATTCAAAACTCGCCTTCGGCTCAAACACTGAATTCCATCCCAATCTTTCACAAACTGAATCCTCAAGAAAATCACAAATGGCCAATCCAACAGGTTCTAACCACATTTTATTCATTCACTTAATCATTGTGAGTACAACGCAGTATCCCTATGATTAAACCTCATCTTTCAATAGTTCGATATTACCTGTAGCCCCATCCATTTTAATTTTATCTCCAGTCTTTAGTCTTTCCAATAATCCATCGACCGCCACAATGCACGGAATACCCATCTCTCTGCTTACAATAGCACTATGACTTAGGAGGCTCCCACGCTCAACAATAATCGCGGAGCAAGTAGGAAATAGAGCTACCCATCCCGGATCAGTGCTTTCGGTCACTAATATTCTATTATCCAAACTCGTCATTTTAGTAGGATCCATAAGTACTTGAACTTCACCCTCAACAACACCTGGCGAACAACCAATGCCTTTCAAATCTGCATTAGCATCAGATTTCTTCTGATTAAAGTTGTTGCCATTGTATACAATTCCATATGTCTCGATACGGTCAGATGTCTTTTCCTGCTCAAATGATTCATAACTCTTTTTTCTCAGAGCAATAAAAGACCTTAGGTCGTAATCACAAGAAGTACCATTCACATAAGAAGCAATCTCTTCTTGCTTCAAATAAAAGATATCATCAATCGCATCAATAATATTCTCACGATAAAAATTGAGTCCTACATTTCTATAGATCTTTCTCACAATGCCAAAAGCACGTGTTCTCTCAAATCTCAAATTCTCTCGGTTACTCACTAAATCTCTTGTCTTCTTCAGCACCTTTTTGAATATCCATTTTTTGATGAACTTCCCTTTGAGTTTGCTCAGAGCTAATTGTTCCGCCTCAATTCGGATATTATCAATGTTAACTTCTTCATTAATCTTGTCATTCTTGAGATGCGTTTGAACCAGTCTATAAAACAAAGATGGATGCGTCTTGTAGGTATGTGATTCTAACTTCAATTCGCCTGTAGCACGGTCCCCAAATGCGTTGATATACTCTTCGATCATTTTAAAACTTTGAACATCTGTTTTCAAAACTGACTCAAGCTCTTCCTGACTAGCCGCCAAAACCTCAGTTTTATGTGAAGAATTTGAAGCAATTTGTTTTACTATAGCATTGATTCTTTTAGCAGGTTCAATAGAAATAATATCAGAAGAACCTACCAAAAGTTTATTGTGTAATCCTTCGGCTCCAGTATCCATTTGATCACACATCTTATTTAAAATTCCGAAATAGATCATGGCAAAGAAATCGTTGACCAAAGGTGGTTGCCACTCATCGAGCAATAACTTCTCATAAGAATTGTATTTATCCAACAACTCACTTGCACTGAGCTGGGCCATATTCAAAGATTCGTAAGTCGCAAAAACTTTCTTCGTCATTTTTAAGAATTTGATGCGATTTTTTTTCAGAGATCTGATTTCTTTGATCATCCGAAAGATGGATTTAATCAATAAAAGCCAAGACTTCCATTTCTTTCCGGTGGGTAAAGCAACATCATCTTCTATGCTCTCCTTCACACCCATCATCTTCTCCATAAAAGCCTTATTCAGGGTGTAACCTGGTAACATGCTCAGGACCTTATACCAATTCATCAAATTGTAGTACACCTTGGTGTTGATAAGTGAAAGCATATTATCAAAAATGTCCTTATGCTTATTAATGGTTTGTTCTGGAACCCCAAGTAGTTTACAAAAATCCTGATATACAGAACTGTACATTTTCAGGATAAATGAGAATGTCAAAGGTTTCGTTTGACCAGGATAAGACTCAATGATATTACTGTTATCCCAAATTTGTTTGTTATTCGAAACATCAGGAATCTTGTCCACGGTGGTGATAGGCCTGGATTGCAGCAAATACAATTGTCCATTGTAATATGCGAATTCGATGTCTTGGTAAGACCTATAATAAGTATGCAAATCGTTAAGCAGATTTGCCAAAGACTCCACCTGTAGGCTGGTAAGGGAAGGTCTTTTTTGAAGCTCAGAGCTCACTGCAACTTTAGTCACGCTATTACCATCATAATCTAGTTTATGTGTTTTATCAGCAATCTCCGATTGAATATCATTACCCACAACAAATACATCCGCATTGAGTTCTCCCGAAACAAGTCCTTCTCCCAAACCATACAAACTACTAATGACTTTCTCCTTGCGATTCCCTGAAGTGGGATTCATTCCAAAACCGACTCCTGAAACTTCGGCTGGTATCATTTCCTGAATGATTACTGCAATTTGAACTTCATTTTGAATCTTGTTTTGCGCTCTGTAAGTTTGAACATGATCACTAAAAATAGATTGCCAAACCGTTTTAATAGCAGAAGCGATTTCAGCAGGTTTAACATAGAGAACTGTTTCAAATTGACCAGCATACGATTGGTTTTGACCGTCCTCTCCAATGGCGCTTGACCTTACAGCGAAATATTTTTCTCCTCCAAAAAAACCGATAATCTCGTTTATTAAGTCACTCGAAAAATCAAACTCTGTAATACTCTCAAATGTTAAGGGTTTTCCCGAAAGACTCAAGGTTTGATTCAAATATGGCGCTGAGATCACAGACCATTTTGGGACATTAAACCCTGCCTTACTCAGATGATAGAGGTTCTGAGCCTTACCCCCAATGATCCCTAGATCTTCACTTGTAATGTTATTGATATGAAGTAAGCTTTTCATTTTTATTGTTTTTTTGGCGTCATCCTGCAGGTCGGGCTTTTCGCTCCAATCTTTTGGTCAGGTCCTTGAGCTTAGCCGAAAGGCCGGCCCTTCGACTGAGCTCAGGGACCTGCACTTATTTACCAAAAGGATTTTCACTTCAAGTTCTACTGAGCTTGTCGAAGTATCCCTGATGATGCTATTCTTTATTAGTTGTGGTTTTCATTTCTATATTCAAAATTTCACCTTCTTCAGGTTTTTCATCATGATCAACAGGTGTAATCATATATTGATAGATTCCCAGACTTTCCTCCCTTTTAATTTTATGGATGGATGCCAACCTTTTTTCTTCAGAAGCAAATCGCATTTGTGCATAATCCATGGTTTCATTTGGAAAAATTTTATGTTGCCCGATGGCATGATCACACAAAACCCTGCTCTTAACAAGCCACGTTCTATTAGTATTAACAGATATGAGTTTGATCCCAGAAGGTAAACCTTCTTCTCCATGCTCAATAAACACAACTACCCCTCTCCCAGTTATTTTGAAGCTACCTTTAATATGTGCTATTACCATATTCATTGACCAATCCAGTTTGTAATTAGACCACCTAAACCTAAACTCAGGTATAGGAACAAAGTCCATAAGCCTGTTACAATTTCAACTTTCTTCGACCCTTTGACTGAAGGTTTTTTCTTAAAACTTGTGCTTGAAATCAACACAATTGTTGCCATCAGCAAAAGAGGCGTCACAATGACCCAATGAAACTGTGCAAAGTATACCGCCACAAATCCTATGATTAATGTGATGATCAAAAACAATTGTAGGAGTCCAATAGACTTTGAAATCCCTAATTTTCCAGTATAGGAATTAGACTCTTCGTTTTCTGGAGCTTTGATTTTTCTTCCGATTTCTAAGACCAATCCATTAGCATATGAAATGAGCAAAAGAATCCATAAATGTTTTGGTGCTTCACCTGTATTGAGTAACCAATCGCTGCTACTTGCCAACAAGTCTACTAAGGGTACAATGACCATATGTGAGCCCACATAAAATATTTGATTTTTAGTCAACCATTCTTTCACAAAGAATTCTTTACTCATAATGATGAAGTATCCCCAAACGAGCATATAAATCCACCATAATGGTTTGAGAAAAATCATCAAAACTGATAGTTGAAGACCAAATAGTACAGCTCCTAAAATCCCAAGCTCCTTCAATTTCACCACACCTCTTTGCACTGGAAGATGTGGTCTATTTTTACAATCTTCCTCGTAATCTTTGAATTCATCTATAATTCTCACAAGAAAGAAGAATGTAAAAGTGATGAACGCAATGGCTGCAAATTGAATTCCATCAATAGGATTTGATGCACCCCTCAACCAATGAGAGAAGCTTACAGCACAATAGGTGAATATTGAGATTAAGATTCCATTTTGGATGATGGGGAATCTTTCTTTTTGGTATGTTATAAATCGTTTCATTTCTATTCAGCAATAAAGAGTTTGCTGACGCTACTTCTTCGTTATCACAATTTTCCTCCTAATCATTTACAGTTGTAAAATCTACGTCTGAAAATTGTTCTGGCCTTGAATTAGCTTGCAATTCTCTTTACTAGATTTGAGGTTTGACGTAAGTTTAGATTTTATTTTAGTGTTGTCATTTCGAGTGAAGCGCAGCGCAATCGAGAAATCTAATTGAATCACATCTTAATTCAACACTCCTTGTTCGATATTCAATATTCTCACCTTCCTAAAGTCGCATGCGCCCTAGTGAAATGATGCTCAGCAATCGCTGCAGCAATTGAAAGTTCACCAGATAGCACCACAGCAGCGCAAATCTCAGCATAGCGTGTGGCTGTTCCCTTTCCAGCGCATTTCATAATCTTTAAACCTTCATTTTGGGTAGTGAACTTCGTTCCTCCACCAACTGTGCCAACAATCAAATTAGGCAAAGTCACGGAGGCATACAAATCACCGTTCTCGGTTACATCCATTCTAGTTACTCCAACAGCGGCCTCAGAAACGCAAGCTACATCTTGGCCAGTAGCAAGAAATAAAGCAGCTAAGCCATTGGCATAATGCCCTTGAGCACCAATGGTACCGCTTTGAATAGCAGCTAAGGTTGATGTTTTCCAATAATCAAATATATTTTCAGGAGTC
>JALEGO010000633.1 GCA_022763165.1 Flavobacteriales bacterium | reverse complement strand
GAGGTCGTAAAAGGTGAGGTTCCAGTTATAAGTCGGTAGCAATTCAAAGTGGTTGCCTCAAAACCAAATTTTCTGCTTCAACAATTTAAGAAATTATTTGAAACTATAAAATATAAAATTGAAAATAAGATCTGAAAGCTATGGTTTACAGAAGATTATTCTATCCATTAAAGAAAAGTAAACTTTTATTCCAATAACCAGTTTGACGATTGATTTTTTATTTAAGCATGTTTTATATTTGATATGTTGAATATTTTTAACGTATGCAACATTAAAATGATAGTTAAACAAATCGAAATTGACCTTCCTCCATATCCAAGAGGCTTTCACATAATCACTGATACGGTGATATCATCAATAAAGTTTCCAAAAACTGGGATTTGCAATGTTTTTTTGAACCACACCTCTGCTGGTATAACAATTAATGAAAATGCGGATCCTGATGTGAGGCATGATTTTGAATTGTTCATGAATAAAATAGCTCCTGAAGATCTAGAGCGTATCAGACATACCTATGAAGGACCTGATGATATGCCAGCACACATTAAAAGTTCGATTATTGGTCAATCTTTAAGCATTCCTATAACAGATCATCGCTTAAAGCTTGGAACATGGCAAGGAATCTATCTATGTGAATTCAGGAATCAAGCCAGAGGCAGAAAATTGAGTATTACGGTTATTGGTAATTGAATTAAGCAGGGTTAGCCTGAAGATTTGACTCTGCTTCTTCCTCAACTTCTTCATTATGTTTTCTAAATACATGACCGGCATAAAAGGCTGAAACAGCAGTTACAGCGAATAAACTAATCATTGGAACAGATAACCAATCAAAAGAAAATTCACGGTTGAAAGCGAATGCCATCAAAACCGCCATACCTATTAGCCTGAAGTTTTCAATGAAAGAAGCCCATTTTTTGGATTGCAGAATGCCACCCCATGCAGATATCATTATGAAAATGAGAAAAGTCATTGTCAGCTTCTCAGGAACTGTGAAAGGGCTTTTACCATCTATAGTCAAATACATTACAAAAATCCCCAGAATAAGATGAACGATTAGATAAGGCTTCGCTCCCCTAAAGTGCTTGCTCTTATATTTTACTTGTTGGTCAACCGTCACGCCTATACCAATATCTGGATGAGGCTCTAATCCTCTTGGACGCCAACCTAAGGGCATAAACCAAACTCTAAATTTGTCTATCCAATAAGGAGCCGCAACAGCATCATCCCAAAGTTGTTTCCAGTATTGAAAATAAATGTTCATAGGATCCCAGGTTCTAGGGGGATGGGTAACACCATAACATACCTCCTCATGTTCCTCTTCAAATGTTCCGAAAATCTTATCCCATATGATCAGTAATTCTCCATAATTTTTATCCAAGTATTGCGTATTGGTTCCATGATGAACACGATGATGTGAGGGAGAGTTAAAGTATTTTTCAAACCATCCCAACTTTGGTATTACTCTTGTATGATGCCAAAATCCATTCAAAAGATGAAGTGCAGTCATTGTATAAATCATCTCTGGTGAAAAACCTAGGATTGGTAGAGGCCAATAGAAAAGAAATGAAAACAATCTCTGTGTTACGCTGGCTCTTAGACCAACAGCCATATTCATTTCTTCTGAGCTATGATGTGGCATGTGGGCTGCCCAAAAAATATTAATGGTATGCCCTATTCTATGAAACCAATAGAAAAGAAAGTCAATTAAGATTAACAAAATAATGTACGACCACCAAGTTGGTTCAACATTCCAGAGCGAAAAATTATCGAATAAATACCCATATGATTTGTAAACCAGAACCGCAACAACAAGGTTAACGCACTGATTACCAATGGCAGTTCCAAAGTTTGCTATTGTATCCTGAAACTTATAGTAACCGTTATTTTTTATTAAACAATAGATAAACTCAAAAAGAAGTAGCCCTAAAATGATGGGTGTAATTATTGCATAGATATTCATTCCGGAATATTATTCTGAATTAGTAAATATATTATTGCCGTTGCCATTACAATTCTACGATAAATCCCATTTTTAAAAATTATCTTGTGATAAGAAGAGATTTTTTTGCTTGATTTCTTATCATATGTTAATTGCTGAAATAATTTTAAATCAACTATTATGCAGTTGACCAAATGATAGTTTATGTTTACTGCGATTTTCCATATTAAATTTTATGTTGAAAAAAATTGTTAATAAGGCTTTGAAACCCTTGTAATACTTAACACTTAGGTGATTTATATTTGAATCAAACCTTAAACCCGAGTGCTTAGTTTTATTACCAAAAAAAAGATTACCGAAGAACGAACTTCAAAGATTTTTGTCAATGGCATTTTATCATTAGTCGATGAAGGTTTCAAACCATTTATAGAAATCGTTTCTTCATTTGAAGATTTTGAGACGAAACCGTTTATTTCTAAAGAAGATGATGAAGCCTTCCTATTCATTGTTTTGTCAGGCAACTTATTCTACATATCCAATCAGTTTCACAACTACCAGGATGTTAGGCTTATGGACCGTATACACTATCATTTTGGACAGAACTTAGAATTGGATAAATTGAGTGTGAAAAAAATCATTAATTCCTATCAAGGACTCCTGAATCACCTAAATCATCCTTCTAAAAACACTAAATATGCCATGAGTAAAGCTATCTTCCACAAATACAAGCTTTACGATTTTCAAGATGAATATTTTAGAAGATTGAAATCTCCTAATCCCATTATACTCAAAAAGATCAATGAGTTAATGGATAACTTTATTTGGGATTGGAGCTACTTTTTGAAAAAATACAGAATTGAATCCCCTTAGGCTAGGTTAAAATAATCATCTGCCATCTTAACGATTTCATCTCCGATTGACAAAGCAGCTGTAGCAGCGGGGCTTGGTGCATTCAATACATGAATACTATTTCCTTTATATTCAATTTTGAAATCATCAATCATATTCCCAGAATCTGCTAAAGCCATGGCTCTTACACCCGCTCTACCATCGACCAAATCGTTCATTTCAAGAGAGGGAATCAATCTCCTAAGTGTGTTTAAAAACAGTTTTTTCGAGAAAGCTCTCTTGTACTCGTCTATTCCAAATTTCCAATGCTTCTGAAAGAATTTCCAAGTTCCACCAAAGCCTAAGGCTTCACTAGTATCCTTAAAACTAAAGCTAGTTTTGGAGTAGCCTTCTCGCTTAAAAGTGAAAACGGCATTTGGTCCACATTCAACTCCACCATTGACCATTCTGGTAAAGTGGACACCTAAGAATGGGAATTTTGGGTTAGGCACAGGGTAAATAAGGTTCTTTACTTTGTGAACTGCATGCTCAGCCAGATCATAATAATCTCCTCGGAAACCTACGATTCTCATATCGAGCTTAACTTTGTCTTTTAGAGCTAAGCGATCTGCTTGTAATCCACCGCAATATATGATGTGTTTTGCTCGATAAACACCCTTTTTAGTGTAGAGGACGCTTTCACCGGAATCCTGGATCTGGCTGGTTACTTCTTCACCCAATTTAGCAACTGACTGGGATTGCTTGCTTAAAGCCACTTCTATCATTGTCTCAGTAGCTCTTCTGAAGTCGATGATTCCAGTACATGGAACCCAGATTCCTGCAATGGCCCCTTTGCATTCTGG
>JALEGO010000632.1 GCA_022763165.1 Flavobacteriales bacterium | reverse complement strand
CCAGTGATATAGATATTATTGTTCTTATCTACGGCAACGCCTCTTGCACCCTCTGCCGCATCACCACCAATACTTTTTGACCAAATTGCTGCACCATTGGGTGCAACTTTCGAGATGAAAATATCTTTTGCGTATTGAGAAGCTATTGGTATACCAAAATAATCTGCAGTTCCCCCTGGAGCAAGACGTGAGTCAAACTCACCGACCACGATGATATTGTTATTGGTATCACATTTAACATCATGACCTCTATCATCACGTTCGCTTCCAGCCTGTCGTGCCCAAACTACATTCCCATTTACATCATATTTTACCAAAAAAACGTCATATGAAACCCCAAAGGCTCCACCTGTATTCAATTGAAAAGCTCCAAAATTCAAAAAAGCCGAAGCGGGTGTAAAGAATCTTCCAGTAGAATAGGTGAATTTGTCGTAAGAATTTGTGATACCGGTAGGGTGACAAATCACATTTGCAGTGCCAGATGGTCGTGAAGCTCCTGCCGCCCAGTCATAAGTCTGGCAAAAGGAACTTGCATGAAGTCCCCATAGGGATAATATTACAATGATAGTCCTCACAATAGACATACGTCAGATTTGACCGAAGGTTGCCCTATTCAAATGGTTAAATTCGACTTAAATTTTCACATTGAAGTATAAATTTAACCATTTCGCAAAAAAGAAAACTATTATCCTAAAGCAATCAAAAAATAGCCAATTCAAAACACTAACCCCAATAACTATCTAACAATCAGTTTTTTGAAACAATTTTATAACTTTTTTAACCAGATGATGAAACAAAATTTACAATCTAGACGTTAATAATTTTAATTTTTTTGTAAAAATAGTATGCTTGCATACTAAAATTTATTACTTTTGTATTTATAAGTTAAACTAAAATTAAATTCTTCAATTAAAATGAATATCATAAGAAAATTTGTAAATTTCTCAGCTACCTATATTTTATTTTTCCTCGTTATAATAGCTTGGTTATTTACTCCTCTTTTGAAGAGAGGTTGATTCATTTTTTTTGTTAAAAGAATCTATTTAATTTGGTTCCAATAGATTTTAGCGAAATTGATTAAGACTTTTCTTCAGAAGGTAGACAGCACTGGTTACGAGGTAATATTATGTCTAATTCTGGGGAATCTCACAGCTCAAATCCTGAAAACTTTTATTACCGCTATTCAAAAGAGGAAGTTCAATTTTTCGGTTTTATTTTCAACAGGCGGCATGCCCTCAAGTCACAGTTCTACAGTCACTTCTATGGCTACAGCCATTGGTCTTATAGAGGGTTGGGACTCAACAATGTTTGCTTTGGCTTTTTGCTTAGCAATAGTGGTGATGTATGATGCGGCAGGTGTTAGAAGAGCAGCAAGTAGACAAGCCTGGATACTAAATAGAATCATCAAGGAAATCATTTCTGAAGGACACATTTTAAAGAAGGAACGACTCAAAGAATTATTGGGACATACCCCAACTGAAGTTCTTGCTGGTGGAATTCTAGGAGTTGGAGTTGCGTTTGGATTAAGACACTATATTGAAAGTTTGGTTTAGAACTTTTTAATTCTCTCCATCAAAAAGTCCAGCTGAAAAGTCTCAGATTGATCCAAGTCTTTAGTAGACTCTTCATGTTCAATAGTCTTGTACCCTTTCATTTCAATAACTAGTTTGTAGTCAAATCCAGCGTCTAAATATGGGTTACCAAACTCATCATTGTCAAAGTGAAACTTTCCATTTTTGGGAGTTACAAACTCTGTTTTACGCCCTCCGGGACCAAACAAAACAACTTTGGCTCCTTCCAACTTCTTTTTAGTGTAGGAATCTCTTAAACTACCCTTAATGTTAAAATCTAATTCAATTTCCTTTTGGGCAAACAATACTGAACTCAGAAAAAGTCCTATGGATAGCAGTATAAAATGTTTCATAACATGAAAATAGCAATTATCGACTAATCAACACAAAAACTATGCTAAATCCTAGTTTCAATCAAACTTGTTTCATTGAAAGATTAATCCGACTTCTCCGGATGTCTACATCCAAAACCTTTACCCACACATGATCACGGAGTTTAACAACATCTAAAGGATCTTTGACATATTGATTTGAAAGTTGAGAGACATGAACTAAGCCATCTTGTTTGACACCTATATCCACAAATGCTCCAAACTTTGTGATATTGGTTACTAATCCGGGAAGTTTCATGCCCACTTGCAGATCTTCTATTTGCTTCACACGATCATCAAATTTGAAAATTTCAGCTTTTCCTCTTGGATCAACTCCTGGACGCTTCAATTCTTTCAAAATATCATTCAAAGTGTAAAGGCCAATCTTATCCGATACAAAATCTTCTTTTTTAATTCGCTCTAATAGAGTCGCATTTCCGATCATTGAATGTGTAGATTCACCGATTTTCTTGGCCATAGCCTGCACGACATAATATGATTCTGGATGCACAGCACTGTCGTCTAAGGGGTTCTCGCCTTTCTTAATCCTCATAAAACCAGCACTTAACTCGTAAGTTTTGCTGCCCAATCCATCTACATCCAACAGCTCCTTTCTACTTTTAAATTTTCCTCTCTTCTTACGATGTCTAACAATATTTTCTGCAGTTTTTAAACTGATGCCACTAACATACTTCAAAAGATATTTACTTGCGACATTAATATTCACCCCTACTTCATTGACTGCACTTTCCACTACCCTATCTAAGGAAAGCCTAAGTTGCTTTTGATTGACATCATACTGGTATTGACCAACTCCAATTGATTTAGGATCAATTTTCACTAGCTCGGATAATGGGTCCATCAACCTTCTACCAATACTAATGGCTCCGCGGACAGTGATATCTTCATTTGGAAACTCTTCTCGAGCCACTTCAGACCCTGAATAGATTGAAGCGCCAGCCTCGCTGATCACATAGACTTCTATTTCCTTGTTTTTAACTAAAGATCTTACCTTAGTTTCGGTCTCACGACTCGCTGTTCCATCTCCAATAGCAATGACCTCTACCTTATGTTTTTCAAGCAATTCATTGAACGGTTTCTCATATTGGTTTCCAGTAGTAAAATGAAGAGTGGCTTTTGCCTTTAAATTTCCTTTTGCATCTAAAACAACAGTCTTGCAACCGGTTCTAAATCCAGGATCAATTGCCAATACTATCTTTTCTCCGACAGGAGCTGCTAATAATAACTGTTTCAAATTTTGTTCAAAAATCTTGATACATTCCACATCCGCCTTCTCCTTAAATCTTTTCTTAAACTCTGTTTCAATAGATGGCTTAATCAATCGTTTATAAGCATCTCGAACCGCCAAACGCACATGATCGCTGACATCATAGACCCCATGCACAAAGAGCTCTTCTAATGTCTCCAAAGTATTTTCATTCACTGGATCCAAGCTTAGTCTTAAAACACCTTCCTTTTCACCCCTAAACATAGCCATTATTCTATGAGATGGACATCTTTGCAAACGATCTTTAAAATCAAAATAATCGGAAAAATTAGATCCTTCTTTATCTTTATTCTTAACAAGTTTAGAGAAGATTATAGTGCCCTTTTCAAACTCATGGCGTACATGGTTTCGAGCCTTTCTATTTTCAGAAACCCATTCGGCAATAATATGTCTAGCGCCTTCCAATGCATCATCTACTGTTATACCATTGGCGAATGACTGAGCCCTACCCTCGATGTTCAACTCATTCTGAGCCATGATGATTTTAGCCAATGGCTCAAGTCCCTTTGAACGCGCCACGGAAGCCTTAGTAGATTTTTTGGGTTTATACGGCAGATAAAAGTCTTCTAAGGTAGCTGAATCCCAAATATTGTCGATTTTCAGTTGTAATTGATCCGTATATTTTCCTATTTCTTTGAGGGTCTTGATAACAGTTTCCTTGCGTTTATTTAATTCAGTAAAACCATCCAATTCCTTCTTGATATTTTCAATGACCACTTCATCTAATCCTCCGGTAGCTTCTTTTCTGTATCTGGCGATAAATGGAATGGTAGCATCTTTTTGGAATAACTTATTAACTGCCTGAACCGCTTCAAATTTGAGGTCTAATATTTGAGCTATTTTATCTATAATGATATCATTCATGTCTAAAAAAATGAGTCTACAAGAATAACTCTTTTTTCAATT
>JALEGO010000631.1 GCA_022763165.1 Flavobacteriales bacterium | reverse complement strand
TAATAACTTATATAAATATATCCTGACTTGGGATCACTTCCATCTCCTAAATCCAAGACATAATAATAGGTTCCTGCAGGCACCTTCCCAGAACCGGTGTTGAGATTTCCACTAGAAATCGCATCCCAATCATTGTTATAGGGCGATGCTTCAAATACTTTATTTCCCCATCGATTAAAGATTAAAAGAGAGTTAGACTCGAAATTCGATAAGCCTGGGAATTCTAAAAGATCATTTTTCCCATCACCATCAGGTGAGAAGGCTTCCGGAATCACTAATTCTTGAACTGTGCATTCATCAGCGTCTAGCCAATCTGGTGTTCCATCATTATCACAATCATCAACAACACCATTTTCATCTGCATCATATTCAGCCAAATCGCCAATGCCGTCATTGTCACTGTCAGGGTCTCTGAAATCAAGGAGCCCATCGCCATCTGTGTCTAAGATTGAATCTGTAACCTCCAACTGATCGCCTAAACCATCTCCATCACTATCATTGTCTAGATAGTCTGGAGAGAGATCACCATCAGTGTCAGCTAGAACTTGATTGCAGATATCTGATAAATCACCAGGACCTTCTATGGCGTCAGAGATTCCATCATTGTCACTATCAGTGTCAAGATAATTTGCTAGGCCGTCTCCATCAAAATCAGAGAATCCATCTATGTGATCTACGATGCCGTCTCCATCGGTGTCTGCAGGAACTACTTCCACTAAAACAAGTGCAGTGTCACAATCACTAGCATCGCATGCAAGATATAAGAACACATCCCAACCACAGAACCCAGAGTCGGGACTATATGTAATCATGCCATTTACAATGGTGGCTGTTCCATTAATAGGATTGCCAAAAATGGATACGCTCAATGAATCTCCATCGTCATCTGTATCATTGTTAAGAACATCAATAGTTGTGGATCCATTGTAGTCAACTTGATTCGTATCGTTCAATGCTACTGGAATATCATTAATAGAATTCACCACAATGATCGTCCAAGATGTATCGCATAGTGGTGGTTGAGGAAAGCCGGTATCGCATACTATTACTTGGAAGCTATCTAGGCCATTAAAGTTAGCATTTGGAATGTAGGTAATATCTCCAGTTGCTGGATCAATTGAGATGTTGCCATTGAATGGTCCTGAACCAGGAACTGTATCTAAGGATGAAATATTAATTCCTCCTAGAACGTCATTTGAATCAGTATCATTGGTCAATGGGTTAAACACCATCTGACCGTCTTCATCTACCCAAACAGAATCATTATTAACTATTGGAAGATCATTAACAGGGTTCAAAGTAATGAACAAAGTGTCTTGTACACATTGTTGTGGAATGGTGGTGTCGCAAACCATGTACCAGACCGTATCCATGCCATGGAAGTTTGTAGGAGGTGTATAACCAATGGTGCCATCTGCATTGATAACAATGTTAGAGCCCGCAGAAGAAGTAATTGGCAAATTGACAAGAATTGAATCTCCGTCTGGGTCTGAATTGTTGATTGTTAAATCTAATGAAGATATTACACTGTCTTCATCAATCGTAATATTTTCATTTCCATTCACAGGAGCATCTGAGACATTCAGGACATTTACAATAAGCCATGCTGTATCGCATTGTCCAGAAGTATCACAAGCCACAAACATTATTGTGTCTAAACCAAACCAATTGGTATTTGGGATATAGTTAATGCAATATGGGCTGATACTGTCCGTTATGCCATTATTTGGATTACCGATTGAACTTATGTAAACACTGTCATTCGGAAGATTGGGATCAGTAATCGTCAAACAGTAAGACAGCGTATCATCTTCGTTCATAGAAACGCTATCATCCGAAATGCTTGGAGGAAGTATAGGATTTAATTGTGACGATATTACAATGATACTAGTATCGCACAGTCCAGCGGTGTCACAAATAACCTTTGTTATCGTGTCATTTCCTATCCATCCAGAATCTGGAATATAAGAAAAGCAATCGAAGGAAGTACTTGTCCAAGTGCCATTAATTGGACCACTTATTACATTGCAAACAAGGCTATCTTCAGGCAGGTCAGGATCGCTAAAACTAACGCACGCATTTAGAGTATCACCACTTTGAATAATGAATAAAGTATCATTAGTCGTAATGGGAGCATCATTTACAGGAGTAACCGTAATGAATACGGTGTCAGTGTTGCAAAGACCAGTTGTATCGCAAACATTTATGACAATCGTATCCATTCCATACCAATTGCTTGGGGGTGAATAGTCCAAAGTTCCATCAGGATTCTGACCGACAGGAAAACCTTGTGTAGAGGTTCCCGGATATGCACCTGCAATGATAGAATCGCCTTCTGGATCAATGTTATTTGACAAAACATCAAATGAAGTAAGGCTGCTATCCTCATCAATGGTGACATATTCTGGTGCGCTCATAGGAGGGTCTGGCAATGGTAGGACCTCGATATAAACCAGTGAATTTCTGCACAAGGCAGGCAATGGATAACCAGTATCACAAACTTCAATTCTGAAGCTATCTAAGCCATTAAAATTTAAATTGGGTGTATATGTCAGTTGGCCCGTCACAGGATCAATAGAAACCATACCGTTGAATGGCCCAGTAGAGGGGATAGTATCCACAGAAGTACTGTCAATTCCTCCTAAAACATCGTTTGAATCTGAATCGTTAATTAATGGATCGATTATGATGGTATTATCTTCTGATACTACTGCACTATCATTATTAATTTGTGGTTGATCATTATTTGGAATAACAGTCATAAACAAGGTATCCGTAACACATAGAGCGGGGGTCACAGTATCACAGACTTGGTAAATGATGGTGTCGATTCCGTCCCAGTTGGGAGTAGGGTTGTATACAATCACACCAGCTGAAGGAGAAGAGATCGTTCCACCGTTAGGCGAAATAGGGTTGATTACAAGAACTAAAGAGTCATTGTCAACATCAGCATTATTGGAAAGAAGATTGACATTGCCTGATACAAAGTCCTCTAAAGTTGCAGAATTCTCGTTGCCACCTGTAGGAGTATCATTGACACAAGCAACATTCACAAAGATGGTATCTACTATACACAATACGGGAATCGTACTGTCACAAACTTCATAGTATACTTCATCTTGCCCACAAAAATTTCCAACAGGAGTATATAAAATAGTACTATCAGCGATTTGGAAAACGGCTGATGCGCCTGCAGCAGTTGTTGGATTTACAACTGTTACGAACATTGAGTCTCCATTGATATCGCTATTGTTCGCTAATACTGCAACAGAACCACTGTTATCTTCATTAATATTAAGGAGTTCATTTCCAGGTAGTATAGTATCACATGCTGAGGATATAATATTGCTATCTCTGTAGGTAAATGAATTGACAGCTTGGCATGAACCACCCATAATAGTAGGAAGCCCACTTCCATCGACAGTTTCAATCCCATCACCTGCAATTCCATCTCCATCCAAATCAAGAGCAGGGTCTAAAAAAGCCTCTAGCACATCATAACATCCATCTCCATCAGCATCAGTATCAAATTGATCCGATAATCCATCTCCATCAGAATCTAGAACCATACTCCTAAATCTCAGAAGATTATTTACACTGGTTTGGCAAGTAGTTTTATTTGAATAAAACTTCATTTGAATAGAGTCAACACAGGTGCCACTGTTAAAGTACCAACGTGTTTGAAATAATGAATCAGTAAAAGATCCACTGGAGCCTGTTGTGTCCCAGTAAAAGTTTAAAGAATCTTTGATTCCAGGTCCCTTCCAGATACTATCAGCTGAGATAATGGAGCCTCCGGAGTATGCAACAAAATAAAGGCCATCATCTCTATCGATATCGGCTAAGGTCACTTCAAAACCGTGACATAAGGTTCCAGAGATATCTGTTGTAAAGCTCAGACTATCACCGCCTGGGAGGAAAGAATATAATATGTAATGCGATCCTCCAAGATCAGTTCTACATCTGAATTGCCTCCAACCTGTACTTCCAGGACATGTGCTAGAACCCGAGCCACCACTGTCGATAGGAACCCCAGGACCGTAGTTGTTAAAAACAAATTGGGTCGGTCCTATGCGATGTGTTCCTGAAACAGGAGCATCGCAGTTTCTCACATAATTGACAAATGCAGAGGAAAGTTCCACAGAATCACACAAACCATCATTATCATCGTCCACATCAATTGCGTCAGGGACTCCGTCTAAATCAAAATCTTGGGAATAAAGATTTACGGAAAAGGTTGTCATCATAAAAATGATGCCAATAAAAATTCGATTCATTACTTATGAAAATTTATTTCAACAGACTATGCAAAAATAGCAGAAATAAAAACTCATGGACTAATTGCCCCGAAAATTAAGTAATTAAACGTACGTAGGAGTTTCAGTCTTTGTTTAGGATTCCATTGAAAATGGCATATTTGACAAGACCTGCGGTATTTTTTAGATTTAATTTGGTCAACATATTATAACGATGAGCATCAACAGTCCTTTTACTAAGATGGAGCATATCAGCTATCTCTTCATTGGTCCATTCCTCAGCGATTAGTTTAAGAATCTCAGCTTCTCTTTTCGTTAATACGGATTTATCTGAACTGGGTGCTTTCTTTTCTCCGTTTGTATCTAAGAGGGTTAGAGCTACTTCGTTGCTGTAGTAATTGTTTCCTCCATAAACAGTGAGTAAAGCCTTAACCAATTCCTCAGAACCCGTATTTTTAAGAAGGTACCCAGAGGCACCCGCATCCATCATATTTCTGATGAGCGAATCCTCGTTATGCATAGAAAGTGCAATGATTTTGCACGTTTTATTCTTCTTGGTTATTTTCTTGGTTGTTTCAATGCCATTCAGGACGGGCATGTTGATATCCATCAATACGATGTCGTAGTCAAAGAGGTCAACCATGCCCAGTGCATAATCCCCATCCTCAGCTTCATCGATTTTTACTTTAATCTTATCTTGAAGATTTAAAGTGTATCTTATACCGTCTCTCATTAATTTGTGGTCATCCACTAAAAGAATTCTCATCTCCTTTTTCACTATTATCGGTTTCAAATTCCATGGTCAGTCTTGTGCCTTCGTTAATAGCGCTCTCTAAGTTCATATTTCCGCCAAAAGCTTTTACTCTTGAGAAGAAGTTGTTCAGTCCACTTCCATCAGGAAGTTTGGCGATATCAAAGCCTACTCCATCATCTTGAGCAAAGACCACCATCTTATCTTTTTTGAAGTGTATTTCGGTTCTTACGGAATTTGCCTTAGAATGTTTCAAGCTGTTATTGATAAACTCTTGAATAATCCGGTAAACGGCCTGTTTCAGCTCAGCCTTTAAGTTTCCTTCAGTGCCGGATTTCACGAAGATAAATTGAATCTCTTTTTGCTTTTGAAGCTTCTTTACAAGTTGCTCTATGGTAATTGAAAGACCATTTTTCTCTAAAGCGCTTGGCATCAGATCAAATGATATTTCACGGAGTTGTTGGATGGTATCTTTTAGAATTTCTAGACATGTATGATATAAGTCTTTTGCGTTTTGGTCTGTATTAATAAAATGCTTTAAGTTGGAAATCATTAGGTTTAATGCCGACAATTGCTGCCCAATTGAATCGTGAAGATCCTGTGAGACTCGTTTTTGCTCTGATTGTTGAGCTTCGAAAGTCTTTCGTAAAATAAGTCTTTCAGTATTTTTGCGTTCGGTTATGTCTTGTGCAATTATTAGGTATCCATCAACTTTATCGTATGAATTTAAGATCACAGAACACCTTATCTCAACTGGGATTTTTTTTGAATCAGCATAAAGTGTCGTTTCGGAAGAATACCCTTGTCCTCGCTTGAGGGAATTGAGAGCCTTGGTCCAAAAGTCATCATTAAACATAGTTTGAACAGTCACCTTTTCCTTGAAGTCTTCCTGATCTAGTTTAAAAAGATCGCATATCGAAGTGTTGCCATTTTCAATTTGGCCATCATCATTTACTACCACAAAAAAGTCTGATGATGCATTAAAAATACTCATGAAGTAATCTCGTGAAACTGTGGTGGCATCAAGTTCCTGTCCGAGCATATTAACTGCCTCTATTATGCTGTCAATCTCATCGAATTCTGGAGATATTTTTCCTTGATAGGAATAATTCCCCGTAGAATACTCAAGCAATAAGTTACTTATCTCGTCAATTTGTGATTGGGGAATTACTTGTTTTGCTCTAGTCATTTCTAAATTCTTGTAACCAGTCTATAGCTTTGTCTTTATCGTTGAATACCATGCTGGGCAGATCTTTATCTTTTTTATAAGACACTTTTAAAAAAAAGTTGGCGATGTATGTGGTGAATGCAGATTCTGTCAATAATGCTGCAGCATTTAGGCCTTGCTTTCCAGCGGGCCCTTGGAGGTACGTTCTAGCATCTCGCTCAAAAGATTTCATAAGTCTTACATCAGCAAGCCCAGGAAGAGTTTTATTATTTGAAAACTCCAATCTCTTTGCCACAATATCTTTTGCCGCTTTTAAGTCAACCACTATAGGCTTAAACGTTACAACCAATACTCCTTTTTCCAAAGTATACTTAGCAAACTCGCTCTCCATGCATTAGGTGTTTATACTTACAAATTTTAAAGAATCACTGTTTTTTTCCTAAATGAACAACCCCAAATTCAACCGTAATTTTACAAACTTATCAAAATCTTATTATGAAGAACTATAGCACATTTTTAAACACCTTAGATAATGTAATGCTCACATCAAAGAAAGAAGGAGCTCTTTACATGCATTTGGATGATCAGCCGCTGAAAGGAAATTTGATATCAATAGAACAGCAAGAAATGTTAAATTTCGGTTCTTGCAGCTACTTAGGGCTAGAGTTGGACACTAGATTGACAGAAGGTGGAGTTGAAGCACTTCGGAAGTACGGTAGTCAATTTTCGGCTTCTAGAGCTTACATCTCCTTACCTATTTACGATGAAATAGAACAAAATTTTGATAAGATTTTTGGGGGTGCAACATTTTTAGCGCCAACCACTACCCTTGCTCATGTTGGAAGTATCCCTGCCATTGTAACAGAAGAAGATGCCGTAATTATGGATCATAGAGTTCATTTATCGGTTCAAACTGCTGTGAACCTTGTGAAAAGTAGAAATGTGCATGTAGAACTCCTTAGGCATAATGATTTAGATGCTCTAGAAGATAAACTTAAGCAACTTGGTCATAAGAGAAGAGTGTGGTATATGATTGATGGCGTTTATTCAATGTTTGGAGACTATGCGCCCATGGCAGAATTGCAATTTCTCACAGAAAAGTATCAAAACTTGTATATATATGCCGATGATGCGCATGGCATGAGTGTTTTTGGGAAACATGGAAGAGGTTATGTCCTAGACAAATGGCAAATTAGCGAGCGACTTGTTTTAGCCACATCTTTAGCAAAGGGCTTTGCTTGTGGAGGTGGGGTTATGGTATTTCATGATAAAAAAATAGCGGAACAAGTTCGGAGGTGTTCATCCACAATGATTACCTCAGGTCCCATACAGCCTGGAACGCTTGGTTCTATATTAGCAAGTTCGAGAATTCACCTATCGAGTGAAATTTCAAAAATGCAAGATGAACTGGAGTCGAAAATTGATTTTTGCAATGAGCAAATTGAAAAGTTGGGGTTACCATTAATCGCCAAAAATAAGACTCCAATTTTTTTCATAGGCGTTAGCCTTCCTAAAATTGGATGGAGAATTATTCAATTGATGAAGCAGGAAGGGTATTACGTGAATTATGGTATATTTCCAGGAGTATCAATTCATAACACAGGAATAAGATTCACGATTACCAGACATATTTCAAAAAGTGATATAGAAGGTATGCTGAATGTTTTGCACAGAATTTTTCATCAAGTAATTAATGAGGAAAAGTATACTGTAGATAAAATTTGGAAAGCTTTTGGAAGACATTTGAAAAAATACAACGATTCAAGAGCCTCAAATATTCAAAAGATTGGCAACTTAGAGCTCGAAACTTTTGAAAGCTGCAAGCAGATTGGTAAATCAGAATGGAATCAAATGTTTGGGAATCGAGGTTCATTTGACTACGATGGACTGAGGTTGTTGGAGAAATCATTTAATTCGGAAGCCAAAGAAATACAGGACCAATGGCGCTGGAAATACTTTGTAATCCGTGATATTGATTCAAAAGAAATTGTTTTAGCCGCGCCTTGCACCATTTCTCTTCAGAAAGATGACATGTTTGCATCGCATGAAAAGTCTGTTTTGATTGAAGAGAAGAGAAAAAAGGATGCTCTCTTTTTGACTTCAGAAGCGTTGATGGTTGGAACTCAACTTACTGAAGGGAATCATCTTTATTTAAACAAGAATAACAACGGTTGGAAAGAAGGGTTAAAAATCTTTCTGGATAGGTTGAGTAGTTTCGCCTCAGAAAATAAAATAAAGAATATCATTATCCGGGATTTGCCGGAGGACTCGTTTACGGATGAGTTGTTCTTTGCTTATGGGTATGTGAAAAATGAAATGCCGGAGAGTCATTACTTGGCAAATTTTCATTTTAAATCAATCGAAGAATTCATTGAAAGCCTCACCTATCGGTCTAGGAAGCATTTTAGAAAACACATTTTAAAGCACATAGAACAATATGAGGTCGAATTCAATGCGACTAAAGAAGGAGATTTAGATAAGCTTTATAAGTTATATCTTAACGTCAAAAGTAAGAGTTATCTGATCAATACTTTCGATTTACCCAAAAGCCTTTTTCAAAACATTTTAGAGGACACGACCTGGGATGTTATGACCTTGAAGGTTGGTGGAAGCATTGTAGGATGCGTTTTCTCACAAAAAAGTGAAGGCACTTACAATCCAATGATTATTGGGTTGGATTATAATTACCAGGACCTTGGTGTATATCGACAGGCACTTTATCAATTGATAAATAGAGCGAATGATCTTAACATTCCACTAATTAATTTTGGATTTGCCGCTGATATTGAAAAGCGAAAATTGAATTGTGAGCAGAAGCGATCTTTTGCTTTCATGCAGATCCAAGACCAATTTAATTTTGAGTATCTTGAGAATCTAAGCATTAAAGAAGTATCTAGACCTATGAAATTAAGTAAATAGTCCTATAACATCCGCTTCTGTCCTTCGTATCGATAAGAAAACAACATTACAAATGATTATTCTTATCGACAATTTTGAAAAAAGGATTACACATTTCGAGGATGCATTACCAAAGGACTCTAACCTAACGGTGTTTAGATCATTCACTTTAAACCCAGAACTATTATCTGGGAGTGGGAAGCTCATTCTTATTAATGAGGATTTGGTGGATATCAATGATGAGTTCGATTTAATCAAATTGGAGCGAATTTCCAGACATGGTCAGATTTTCTGGTTAAAAAATGAGCATTATGAAAGGGAGCTTGATAGAATTATAGGCTACTCAATAAATGGCTATCAGGAACAGATAATTGATAAAGCTTTATTGGAAAAGAATATAGTGTAAAAAAGTACCCAGGGCCGGGGTCGAACCGGCACTCCCGAAGGAACTGGTGTTTGAGACCAGCGCGTCTACCAATTCCGCCACCTGGGCATTTTTAAGATTTGCAAAGTTAAGCATACATTGTGATTCAAAAAAGGTAAAAGCAGATTTATTTCCTAAATCAGACAAAATTACTGTGATGATTGGTTCTTTTTATGTACATTTGCACCCCATTTTAAGGTTTTGTCTTCACAAGTTAAAATATTCGCAGGTAGAGCAAGCAAGGGATTGGCACATTCCATAGCTGTCGCATTTGGCGGTAATCTGGGTGATGTAACAATTTTGGAATTCAGCGATGGTGAATTTCAAGCTTCGTTTGAAGAGACCGTGCGTGGTGCTGATGTTTTCATTGTTCAGTCGACATTCGCTCCAACTGACAATTTGATGGAGCTATTATTAATGGTAGATGCTGCTAAGCGAGCCAGTGCTAGAAAAATAACAGCGGTAATACCTTATTTTGGGTTTGCACGTCAGGACCGTAAGGACAAGCCAAGAGTGGCAATAGGTGCGAAACTAGTTGCTAATTTGCTTTCCGCAGCTGGTGTGACGAGAATAATGACTATGGATTTACATGCTGATCAAATTCAGGGCTTTTTTGAGGTGCCTGTGGATCACTTATATGCATCTTCCATATTTATTCCGTACGTTAAAAGTCTTCTACTACCAAATTTAGTTATTGGTGCTCCAGACACTGGTGGTACTAAAAGGGCTAATGCATATGCAAAGTTTTTAGACGCTGAGATGGCCATTTGTTATAAACAAAGAAAGAAAGCTAACGAGGTATCTGACATGACTGTGATTGGTGATGTAGCGGGTAAGAATGTTGTATTGATTGATGATATTGTCGATACCGCTGGTACTTTGACAAAGGCTTCAGATTTGATGATATCAATGGGGGCCGAAAGTGTTCGTGCTATTTGCACACATGCAGTACTTTCAGGTCCTGCCCATGAAAGAATTAAAAATTCCGACATTACGGAACTGGTTGTCACAGACACCATTCCTTTAAAGGAAGAAAATCCAAAGATAAAAGTGATTTCCGTTGCTGATTTGTTCGCTAATGTGATGGAAAAAGTTATTAATTACGAATCTATAAGTTCACATTTTATAGTTTAAGGCAAGAATTATGAAAACTATTGAGTTAAAAGGGAGTTTAAGAAAAGAAGTTAATTCCAAAGGTGCTAAAGAATTGCGAAGAAATGGTCAAATTCCTTGCGTATTGGTGCAGCCAGGCGGAGAAAACGTTCATTTTTCAATTCAAGAGTTGGAATTGAGAAAGATCATATATACTTCCAATGTATACAGAGTAACGTTAGATTTAGATGGATCTAAATATGATGCAGTAGCAACGGATTACCAATTTCATCCTGTTACGGATAAAGCTTTGCACGTAGATTTTCTTGCTTTGGCTGATGATAGAAAAGTTCAAGTAAACTTGCCAGTAGTTTTGAAAGGAAATTCAATTGGTGTTCGAAATGGAGGTAAGCTCGCCTTGAGTATGAGAAAAGTTGGTGTAATCGGTTTGCCAAAGGACTTTCCTGATGCCATCGAAATTGATATTACAAAGCTTAGAATTGGTCATGCTGTAAGAATTGGAGATTTGTCATTCGCAGGTCTTGAATATACTGTTGATCCAAGAAACGTAGTTGTGATGGTTAAAACTGCCAGAGGAGCTGTCGATGAAGATGAAGAGGAAGAAGAAGAGGCTGAAGGAGCAGCTGAAGGAGGAGAAGCAAAAGCTGAAGCTCCTGCAGAGGCAGCAGCAGAGTAATCTATCTCAAATAAAATTGTATGAACTGGATATTGAAAAATATCCAGTTTTTTTATGCATAAAAAGTCTCTTCATGAGATCTTTTTCAAAACAATCTATTAGCTTAGGGTCATGAAATATCTAATTGTGGGCCTTGGTAATCCAGGTGCCGAGTATGAAAATACACGTCACAATATAGGCTTTAAGGTGCTTGATGCTCTTTACAAGGATCAGGATGAATCATTCAAGACTGAAAAACTTGGTGATATCTGTCAACTGAAACACAAGGGTAGAACAATGGTATTGCTCAAGCCTAATACCTATATGAACTTGAGTGGGAAAGCGGTGAATTATTGGATGCAAAAAGAGAAAATTCCATTAGAACGCTTGTTGGTGATCACAGATGATATTGCATTGCCCTTCGGTAAAATTAGAATGCGCGCCAAAGGAAGTGCTGGTGGGCATAATGGGCTAAAGGATATCGAAGCTACACTTAATTCACAAGCTTATTCTAGAATTCGATTTGGGGTTGGAAATGACTTCTCAAAAGGTCAACAAGTTAACTACGTTTTGAGTCAATGGTCTAATATTGAGTCTGTTGAGCTGTCTGAACGATTAGATCACACAATCAAAATGATTCAAAGTTTTGTTACCATAGGTGTCGCCAGAACCATGAGTTTACATAACAATAAGTAACCTTTTTCAATT
Source organism: Flavobacteriales bacterium (assembly GCA_022763165.1). Classification (GTDB taxonomy): domain Bacteria; phylum Bacteroidota; class Bacteroidia; order Flavobacteriales_G; family JALEGO01; genus JALEGO01. The sequence continues at coordinate 27,766 of JALEGO010000631.1, read as the reverse complement.
ATTTGCGTATATTAGTTTGATTTCTCTTTTTGTTTGCCGCCTTTTTAGAATCAAATTTTATATATGCAAAGATCTCAACTTTTATTATCGTCCTTTATTTGTTTCATGCTATCAGGCGCTATTTTAGCTCAAAGTTCTGTCAGTACTTCACATTCTAGGTTGAAGCTACAGCAGTTTTTGGCTAAACCATTACATGCGGATTTTACATTTCAAAATGCATGTGTAGGTCAGGAAGTAGCTTTTGTTCAAGAAAGCAAATTTAGGATTGGTAAGTTCCAAAATTGCTCGTGGAGCTTTGGAGATGGTTTGGGGTTTTCAACCAAGAGAAATCCGACCTATACCTATCACAATCCTGGAATTTATATAGTGGAATTGGTGGTTACGAATTCTTCCGGAATCCGTGATACATCGTTCAAATATGTGGAAATACTTGAGCGTCCAGATAAGCCGAAATACTCCGAATCGCTTACGGTGTGTGAGGGTAATGAGCTTAATTTGGAATCAATGAATTTGTCGGAGAAGGTAATGTGGTTTGCAGACAAAAAATTGAAAAAACCACTTGGGAATTCTAAAGCTTTAGATGTTGGTGAATACGATGAAGGTAAGTACAAACTGTATTTGGTGAATAGTGACTATTGTTTTAGCGAATACCAAGAGGTTTCTTTGAGTGTTGTACCTAACGCAACGAAAATAAAGGTTGAAAGGTCATTTTGTTCAAACGATTATCCAATTGTGCTGTCTCAGGATGGAGATGGTGGAATTTGGTTTGGTAAGGGTATTGTAGAGCGTCACAAGGGTATTTTTGATCCTAAGCTTGCTGGTCCGGGTGAGCATGTCGTAACTTATTCTGATGATCAAAATTGCTTGAATAACAAAGAGTTCACTATTAAGGTGATCGCTCCTCCGAAAATAGAAATGACACTGTCCACAAACGAGCACGGGGTTCATATTGAAGACAATTCCCCGATTGAGGTTGATCGACTTTGGGATTTTGGAGATGGTAATTATGCAAATCAGAATATTTACAATCACTCCTATGATGAGGATGGAGCTTATGAGTTAAGCCTAACTATTATCGATGGGAATGGATGCCTAAATACTTCTTCTGAAGTTATAGAGATAGGTGATCATGCGCTAAGCGAAACTAACTTGGCTAAGGCTAGCAGCTTAAAAGATAACTTGACGATGTATCCTGTGCCTGTTACTGGTGATGTGCTGACTCTTGACATAGGGAGCTATCAGGCAGATCGAATGATTCAAGTTCAGCTTTTTGACTTGTCTGGTAAAGTAGTTTACGAAAAATCGGATATCGCATATTATAACCCCAAACATAATATAGATGTAAGCGGTTTAAACTCGGGAACTTATTTTGCCAGGATTGAAGTTGGTCATGAAGTTGTTTCAAAGAGAATCGCGATTAAATAATTCATTGGAAGCGCAGTCAAGATCCCTTTCCTTGTCCCAGAACATTTAAGTATCAATAATGAGACCACTTCCAGAAGGTTGGCATTATCACCCTGGTTTAGAACTGAAAGAAATTACTTCAATTTGCGAGAATTTTGAATTAACCTTACCGCTAGACTTTTTGGAATTTTTCCGCTTCTCAAATGGAGGAGAAGGGTTTCTGAAAAACGGAGAATATTTGAGCGTTTGGAAATTGGAAGAAATAAAACAATTGAATGACGACTACGAAATTCAAAAATGGCTGAACGACCAAAAAGTATTTGGGTTCGGATCGAATGGGGGGCGGAGAGTGCTATATATTTGATTTTAAACACAGTGGGGATTCACCTCGGGTCAAACAAGTGCCATTTAGTGATTTGGAAGAAAAATCCGTTGTCAATATTTCAAATTCGTTTACAGAATTGCTCAAGGGAAACTGGAATTCAGGTGCCCTGTTACAGTTGTAAAATTGATATCACCGGAAGACTTTAAAGAATACTTAAGTTTTAAAATGTTTTTAGACGGAGTAGTTAATTTAACTTTGTCAAAAATGATGTAAATGCAAGAAGCATATATTTATGATGCTGTCAGAACACCACGTGGAAAAGGTAAGCCTGATGGAAGTCTTCATGAAGTTAGGCCGATTCATCTTTTAACTACCCTCCTTCATGCAATAGAAGAGAGAAATGAACTTGATACTCGAGAAGTTGAGGATATTGTGGTTGGCTGTGTGACGCAAATCGGAGATCAAGGTGCTGATATTGCCAAACTCGCAGCAATGGCAGCTGGGTATTCGCATTCTGTAGCAGGAGTTACGCTTAACAGGTTCTGTAGTTCCGGCTTAGAAGCAATAAATTTTGCTGCGGCACAAATTATGTCTGGTCAAGAAGATTTGATTATTGCTGGTGGTGTTGAATCCATGTCCAGGGTCAAGATCGGATCTGATGGTGGGGCAATTTACAATCCTGATTTCATAATGGACACCAAATTTGTTCCTCAAGGGATTGCAGCAGATCTTATTGCCAGCAAAGATGGTTATTCTAGATCTGATCTAGATCAATTCGCATCTACATCTCATTACAGAGCAGCTCTAGCCTGGCAAGAAAAGCGTTTTCAAAACTCTATCGTGCCAGTTAAGGATATCAATGGCCTAGATGTGTTAATCAAAGATGAAACAATAAGACCCGAGACAACTCCAGAAACTTTATCCAAACTAAACCCATCTTTTGAAATGATGGGAGTAACTGGTGGATTTGATAATATAGCACTGTTGAAGTATCCTGAGATTGAAGGTATTCGTCATGTACATCATGCCGGTAACTCTTCAGGAATTGTGGATGGAGCAAGTTTAGCTTTGCTTGGCTCTCAGGAAGTTGGTGTGAAACTTGGCTTAAAGCCGAGGGCTAGAATTAAATCATGGGGAGTAGTGGGAACCGAACCTACAATTATGCTTATTGGGCCTGCTCCCGCATCAAAGAAAGCATTGAAAAAAGCAAAAATGACCGTTTCGGATATTGATTTATTTGAAGTCAATGAAGCTTTTGCCGTGGTGCCACTAAGGTTTATGGATGATTTGAAAGTTGATCATTCAATTGTGAATGTTAACGGGGGAGCTATTGCTATGGGGCATCCTTTAGGAGCAACAGGTTGTATGATTATAGGAACCTTGCTCGATGAAATGGAAAGAACAGACAAAAGTACAGGGCTGGCAACGCTTTGTGTTGGCGGAGGTATGGGAGTTGCGACAATCATAGAAAGAGTGTAAATATGACAGAATCGATCATTGATGAAAATGGATGGGCAGTGCTTTCAATCAATATGGTGAATTACCCATTCAATATGTTGAACGATAAGTCCATTTCAGCGCTGGAATCTGAGATTGATGAAGTCATTAAAAATGATGAAATCAAGGGTGCCGTGATTACTTCAAAGAAAAAGGATTTCGTTGTAGGAGCTGACGTGAATTTGTTATACAAATTGAATGATGCTGAATCTATAAATGATGCCACAGCTCGACTACAGAATCTATATAGAAGAATCGAAACAGGTGGTAAACCCTTTGTTGCTGCGATTAATGGTACTGCTTTAGGGGGTGGTTATGAACTGGCTTTGGCATGTCATTATCGGATTATCATCGATGACAATAGAATAGAAGTTGGACTTCCTGAGATACTGCTAGGGTTGTTTCCTGCTGCTGGAGGTTCTCAAAGATTACCTCGAATGATTGGAATTCAAGCCTCCTTGCCGCTCTTATTAGAAGGGAAAAAATTTCGTCCAAGAAAGGCCTTGGATTTGGGTTTGGTTGATGAGTTGGCGGAGAACAGTGAAGTTTTGATTGAACGTGCCAAGGTTTGGTTATCCTCCGGAGATGCTCAAAAACCATGGGATAAGAAAGGATTCAAGGTTCCGGGGGGAGGAGTGAATAACCCCAAAAATGTTATGCAGTTTGGTGGTGCGTCAGGAATGATTCTTAAGAAAACTAAAGGAAATTATAATGCTCCAAAATACTTACTTTCAGCTATTTATGAAGGGTTGCAATTGCCTTTTGATAAAGCCACTATTATCGAAAGGAACTATTTTGTGAAGTGCAAGTTGGATCCAGCTTGTAATAACATGATTAGAAGTTTATTCTGGAATTTAAATGATATTGAAAAGGGTAAGTATCGGCCAGCAGATGTGCCCGAGTCTCATGTGAAAAAGGTAGGTGTTTTGGGTGCTGGTATGATGGGAGCGGGAATAGCCTATGCGTCTGCCCTTAGAGGTATTGAGGTGGTCTTAAAAGATGTTTCGAAAGAGATTCTTGAAAGGGGTAAATCATATAGTCAGCAGTTGCTTGATCGAAAGGTCAAAAAAGGAAGGTTAAGTGCTGGCGGTGCGCAGGCTATTTTGGATAATATCAAAATCACCCAAGAAGATTCAGATTTAGAAGGTTGTGATCTTATTGTGGAGGCGGTACCTGAAGTTCGTGAAATAAAAGATGCTGTAATAAGAGCCTCAGAACCTTTTTTGACTTCTGAGGGTATTTTGGCTTCAAATACATCTACTCTTCCAATTTCTGGACTATCTAAAAGTATGTCTAATCCTCAGAACTTTATTGGGATTCACTTCTTTTCTCCGGTGGATAAAATGAAGTTGGTTGAGGTTATCAAAGGGAGTGAAACTTCGGAGCATACTTTGGTTAAGAGTTTGGACTATATCAGGCAGCTTAAAAAGGTTCCAATTGTTGTCAATGACAGCCGGGGTTTTTACACGACAAGGGTTTTTAAAACCTATCCCTATGAAGCTTTGTATCTATTGGATGAAGGTGTTTCACCAGCGTTAATTGAAAATTTAGGTATTCAAGCTGGATATCCAGTTGGACCTTTGGCGATTATTGATGAGTTGAACTTAGGTTTATTAAAAAAGATCTTAGATCAGACGGAATTAGATCTTGGTGAGGCAATTGATAATGCCCCTGCAAGGATTATTAGAAAATTCGTTGATGATATTGATCGCTTGGGTAAGAAAAATGGTGCGGGATTTTATGAGTACCCGGAATCTGGGAGGAAGTACCTCTGGCCAAAATTGAAAGAGTATTTTCCGCTTAAAAAGCACAATGTTTCTAATGAGGAAATCAAGAAACGCTTTTTATTCATACAATGCCTTGAAGCTGTTAGGTGTTTGGAAGAAGGCGTGTTAAATACCACTGAAGAAGGCGATATTGGTTCGATATTCGCTTGGGGCTTTCCTCCTTACTATGGAGGTGTGTTTTCGTACATTGATACTATTGGTGTAAGAGAGTTTTGTGAAAACGCTAAAATCCTTTCGGATAAATACGGAGATCGATTCGCTCCACCGAAGTCCCTAGTGGAAATGGCAGCCAAAAATAAACGATTCTATAATTGAAGTGCTAGACTAAAGCTTGTGCCGTATTGGATTCTACTTTTTTTAATGCTTCAGTCATGGAGGTTTCCTTTTTGATTCTCTGAACCAAACTGTCAATAGAAACGCGTTCCTGTTCCATAGAATCTCTAAATCTAAGCGTTACCGTATTGTCTGAAGTGGTATCATGGTCTACAGTAATGCAGAAAGGAGTTCCTATAGCATCTTGTCTTCGATAACGCTTACCAATTGCGTCTTTTTCTTCGTAAAAGCAATTGAAATCGAATTTTAGATCATCCATGATTTTCCGAGCAATGTCAGGCAATCCGTCTTTTTTGACTAAAGGCAATATGGCTGCCTTTATAGGACTTAAAAAAGGAGGAATTTTAAGGACAACTCTTTGTGATCCATCCTCAAGTGTTTCTTCCTGATAAGATTTGCCCAAAACAGCTAGAAAAGTTCTATCCAGACCTATCGAAGTTTCAACAACATAAGGGACATAGTTTTTGTTTTCTTCCGGATCGAAGAATTGCAATTTCTTGCCAGAGAATTCTTCATGTTTGCTCAGGTCAAAATCTGTTCGAGAATGGATTCCTTCGAGTTCTTTGAAGCCCATTGGAAAATCAAATTCGATATCGCAAGCTGCATCTGCATAATGTGCTGGCTTAAGGTGGTCATGAAAACGGTATGCTTCTGATCCGAAACCCAAAGCTTGATGCCATTTCAATCTTCGTTCTTTCCAGGTGTCATACCATTGCTTCTGAGTGCCAGGCTTTACAAAAAATTGCATTTCCATTTGCTCGAATTCACGCATTCTGAAAACGAATTGTCGGGCTACAATTTCATTTCTAAACGCTTTTCCTATTTGGGCGATGCCAAAAGGGATCTTCATTCTGCCGGTCTTTTGCACGTTGATGTAGTTTACAAAAATACCTTGCGCTGTCTCTGGTCTCAAGTATATTTTGTTGCTATCATCAGAAACGGAACCAAGTTCAGTGGAGAACATAAGGTTAAACTGTCTCACATCCGTCCAATTGCGAGAGCCGGAAATTGGACAGGCAATTTCGAGTTCCTCTATTAAATTTTTAATGCCTGCTAAATCATCATTTTCAAGAGCGGATTTGAACTGTTCATTAATCTTGTCAATTTTCTCTTGATAACCTAACACTCTACCATTGGTTTGTATAAATTGTTGTTTATCAAATGACTCTCCAAATCTTTTGGAGGCTTTATTGACTTCCTTGTTGATTTTCCCCTCGATTTTAGCAATATGATCTTCAATAAGTACATCGGCTCTATATCGTTTTTTGGAGTCTTTATTGTCAATCAAAGGATCGTTGAATGCGTCAACATGGCCAGATGCTTTCCAAATTTTTGGATGCATGAATATGGCGGAATCTAAGCCAACAATGTTTTCGTGCATTTGAACCATAGATTTCCACCAGTACTGCTTGATGTTATTTTTCAATTCTACCCCGTTCTGTCCATAGTCGTATACCGCACCTAATCCGTCATATATTTCACTGGATGGAAAAACAAAGCCATACTCCTTGGCATGAGCAATGATTTTTTTCAAAAGATCTTCTGCCATGATGCGAAATTATACTTTTTAGTGGATAGCATTCATATTCTTTCCACTTAAACCACTGTCTTAGCCCCGATTGAGGCGGCATCCTCTGATTTAGAAAGAGCATTCGCGTCTTGGATGTTGATTTTTTTAAAATATAGTCTTTCTAAATCAGAGATATAGCGGAAAGCGGGAATAGCTTCAAAAATTAAATTCCATGGCTTTCTCTTTAATCCACTCAAGGTCCACCACGTTACTTGTTTGTTTAAGTTCTTCCTTAAATTCTTTTAGGCCTCTTTTATTACCTCCTTTAAACCGAAACAGTTTCTTTATTAATCTGAGAAAATTAAGATAAAGGCTTTTCTGATAATCGGAAACTTCATTTGATCTGGATAAATAGGTTCTCAATGACTGCATTTGAGCGGGAAACAGATCGATATCCTCCTGTTCATAGTAAACTTTAAGCAAAAGCACTCTGGAGCCTAACTCAAAATACACATCGCTGTAATCAACGTTTCGGAGCAGTTTTAGAGCATCTTTATAATTTGATCTGACAAAACATATTCGCGCAAGGTTATAAGATTTTGCGCTTTCTTGATGCTGTTCATTTAAATATGATGTGTATTGTTCTGTGAATTCTTGCACCCAGTCCAGTTCTTTCAGTCTCAGTCCAACAGTCGCTATATTTTTAAAGTCTCCCAGGCCTATGGTTTCTTCTTCAATAATAATCTCATTTTTAATCAGTGATTTATATATGTCAAAAAGCTCAACGTAGTATTTGGTGTTATTGGCGTTGATCTGTTTTACGCAAAAGTTCATCAAGAACACGTACATATTCTTTAATTCCTTTTTGTGAACTTCTTTGGATTGGGTTTGGAGTAACTTTTTGATCAGGAAGAATTGAGGTTCTTCATTCGCTCTGATGAGTTTGAGAAGTTGATAGTATAAATAGGTTGGAGGATATTTTGGGGGGTGATTGTGTAAATATTGTAAGATGTTTTCTAGAAATGAAAAGTCATATTCTTTATCTAGAATTTGTTTTCTGTTGTACAGTTCACAGGAATACTTAAGTTTTTGAAACAGGAAGTAATCATCAATGGAGTTGCTAAGTTCCTGTAGGTTGTTTGTGGATTGTCTTGGGTTAATTTTTGTTGCCAGGTAGAAGTTTGCTTCTTCTAGTTGTAGGGTTTCAAGAAGACTCGTGTTGTTGGCTTTACGATATTGTTGGTCAAAGATCTTATATTGATTTAAAAGATTTAGTTCGTGCAGCAGGAGATGTTGAGAGGTTTTTGTTCGTCTGAATCCCTCTAATCTGAGGAATTCTAAAGCTAGATTGTATAGACGGCTAATGACTAAACGTAGTTTGTCATCCTTAAAATCTTCATTCGGATAGAGTTTGTTGTGCAGGAAGGGTTTTTCTAGTTTCTTTTCTGGTGTTTTGAGATAGAGCTCGAATAATTGTGTGGCTTTGTTATTCGTGTTTAGGTAGGGAGATTTTAAGAAATCTTGAAATTTTTTGCAGGTTTCTTTATTGAAACTGGATAATAAACTATATAAATTGGAATTTTTCAAGATACAAAATTAGAACATAAAATATTGTAATTCAAATATTAATGATTTTTTATTTGAAATATTTAAGACACATATATTAAAATTTGTAATTTTTTTGCAGCTAGAGTATGTAAATATTTGTAGAGTGAAAAGCTTCCAAAAAATGAAAACAACGTTTAATAAATTAGTTATGAGAAAACAATTACTCACTTTAGTATGGGCATTAATGATAGTTCTATTTGCTAAGAATGCTAATGCTACATGGAGTGGCGATGACCACTTCATTACTCAAATGAATACACCTATAAATGTAAATATTGGATTGAATGATGATACATCCTCTGCGGCCGCCTGCTCTATTTGGTCCAGCAATGGTGCAAATATTACAGCAGAGGGTGGTGCTCTTGTGAACTTGGCGCCTTGGGAATTTCAATATACTCCTCCTACTGGCTTTGTGGGTTTGGATTCTATATTTTATGAATACTGTTATGGGGATTCCATTAATGGGTTTTTTGTGATCGACACGGTGTTAGTGTTGTTCGCAGTTCAAGGGAATTCTGGGTGTTCAAACCCTCTAACAATAGATGTCATTGACTATAACCCATATCATACCCCTTATGGTGGTGATATCACATTGGGTTTGACAGGAGGGGCTCCTGGGTATGTTGTTTTTGTTGAAGATTGTAATGGTTTTCAACAGGGCAATCAATCAGTGACATCTGCCAACGATACGGTTTACATACAATATCTAGGGCCGGGGTGTAATGAGTATCATATATACGATAGTAACGGTTGCCTGAATTTATTTACTCACATACTTCCGCATGACTCTGTGTTTCCGGGAGACTGTAATGTTGATAAGGTGGCCAACGTTTTTGACTTGCTGAATATAGGTGTTGCTTATGGGGAAAGCAGTTATCAAAATTGGCCGAGACCAAATGCGAGTTTGAATTGGGTTGGCCAATACTCGCAGAGTGGAATTTGGAATCAAAATGGTCCTTTTGCGAATGGTTATAGCAAGAAGCATGGGGATTGCGATGGTAATGGAACGATAAATGTTTTAGATGCACAGGCGATTTTATTGAATTATGGAAAAACATGGTTTAAAGGTGATGCTCCGGCTTTTCATCAGAATGCGGTGAATTTGATTCTTGAAGCATCTCCGGATACCGTAGATACCAATAGCTGGGTAAATATAAAAGTAAAACTTGGAGAGTCTGTGTTGCCTGCGGATAGCGTGTATGGAATAGCCTTCAGTTTGAGTTATGATCCGGCTTTGGTGGATTCATCATCAGTTGCTGTGAGTTATGGGAATTCTTGGCTGGGAAATATTTCTAACGCCAATGATATGATTGCTCTTGATAAGAATCTGTACCAGGATGGTCAATTAGACATAGCTTTGACCAGAACTGATAAAGTAAACAAATCAGGTTTCGGTGAAATTGCTGAGATTGACATTTTTACTACAGACGATATCGCTGGTAAAACGAATATCTATGAGAGTTTAAAATTCACCATAACCAATGTTAAGCTGATCCGCGCTGATGAAAGTGTGGTTGATGTTAATGTAGTCTCTGATTCTGTTACTGTTTCGCAGGAAGGTGCGCCACTTAGTTTGAGTTCTAATGTTGAAGCGCTCTTTAAAGTTTTTCCAAATCCGACAAGTGGTGTTCTAAATATTGCATCGCAAGAAACTTTTAGCTGGTCTTTAATGGATCTAAATGGTAAGGTTGTAAAGAGATCAGAATATATGAATCAAGGTGTTTGCAATCTTGAGGAAGTGGATGCGGGTCTTTATTTCTTGGAGATCAGTAGTGGGTCGAATACTTTGCATCATCGTGTTGTAAAGAGATAAAGTCTACTTGGTTTAAATGATTTAAATCAATCTAATAAAGCAATAGGTTAAAAGAGCCTCTGAGTAATCAGAGGCTTTTTATTTCTTCATACTTCTTGCGAACCCAAGTATAGTCTGCAATGGCTTTGTCTTCATATATCAAATGGTCGAGCGTTTCGGTGACTCTTTTATCGCCATCAATGAGTCGGTTCATTTTGTGAATGCATTTCAAGAAGTTTAAATAGATTCTTTTTTGATAATCGGAGATTAATCTTGATCTTCTGACAAAAAGCTTCAATGAATTTAGGTTCTGTAGCATCAATTCTGAATCCGTAGTTTCAAAATAGATTTTTATAAGTAAGGCTCTGCTTCCAAGTTCATAATGAATATCTGCATATTCAACATTGACTAATTTTTTTCGAGCAGCGCTGTATTCTTCTTTGTAAAAATCGATTCTTGCCAAATTGTAGGCCTCAGCACTTTGTTGATACCTCAGGTCGAGTTTGTCTTTATGTTCGTTTGTAAAATGCCTTACCCAATCTAAATCTTTAAGTCTAATTCCTAATGTGGCAATATTCTTAAAGTCACTAATTCTCATTTTGTTATTCTCTACGTTGATTTCTTCTTCAAGTTGGTATTTGTAGATTTTGTACAGTTCTTCCAAAAAATGATCATTTCATTGATTGATTTTTCGGATACAAAAGTTTTGAATGTATTCAAACATATCCTTTAATTCCTTTTTTGAGAATTTTTGATTTTCCTTTTTGATGAGTTCGTAAACCCCAAAAAATGATTTTTCAGCGTGATCGCTTAAAAGTGTCAGGATTTCAGTGAAAATTTGGATGAATTGATTGTTTCTGTTGATGGGTTTGTTGAGAATAGTCTTGAGTTCAAGAAGAGTAATGGACTCATTTTCTGAGATGCCTCTATTTTGCATTTCGGCAAGCAATTGTAGTTTTTCTACTAAATAGAGCTGGTCTAAGTTGTAGTTGACATCTAACAACGCCTGATCGAGAACCTCGCTTTTCCTTTGTTCTTTCCTGCTTAAGAATTCATAGTGAATCTTGCTCATTTCTAATTTTGAGCGAAAGAATTTTTCATCTTGCAGTCCATTCTCGGAGCGCTTCAGCCATCGGTTTTTGATCAATTGGTAAGTTCTAAACTGATCCTTTTGTACAAGAATATCTAATGATGTCGCTTTATCTGAGTCATTCAGTTTTTCAATTTGATAAAACTTCAGAATGAGCTGAAGGATTTCGCTGTGAATGGATCTTAAACTTGAATCGTTATAATGTTTTCTTTCAGGAAATGCAGCACGAAAAAGTGCATTTTTGTCATTTAAACTTGGGTTTAAAGCCAGGAATTCGACATATTGTACGATTCTCTTGTTTTTGTTAAAGTAAGGTGATGAAACAAATGTTTTGAAAGACTTCCAATCTTTTTTGTCAAATTTTCTAATATGTTCGAATATAATATGATCCACAAATTTTAAGTATAAAAAACTATATAATAATTAATTAGATATTTAAATTTAGTTATAATAACCCACAAATTAAAGTAATTGTATTTTTTTGGAAAGCATAGATTTCGAATATTTGTATTGTAACCAACGAGTATATGTTTATGACTAGACTAATTCACATTCTTAGCGCAATTTGTTTAATAGTATCATTCAATGTTCATGCGTCACATCTCAATGGAGGTGAAATGACTTATCGGTGTTTAGGAAGCAACACGTACGAAATCACCTTAGATCTTTACTGGGAGTGCTCTGCCACTTTTCTGGCCGATAGCCAACTGGTTTCAGTTTCTTCAAGTAGCTTGGGTGTTTCAAACAATGTCTATCTCTACCTTACAGATACCATGGAAATCACAAAAACATGTACAGCGGTGACCACGGTTTGTTCAAATTTGGGATCTGCATATCCAGGAACGATTAAAAATACTTTTAAAGATACGATAGTATTGAGTGGTGTCTCAAACGATTGGTTGGTTGAATATTCCAATTGTTGTAGGCTACCATCGATAACAAATATTAATAATCCGCAGTCTCAGAATACATATTTGAACGTTGTGATTGATAATAATATATGCAATAACTCTCCAAGCTTTTTGCAAGATCCGGATATTATCAATTGCAGAATTGTTCAAAACTGCCTCAACTTGAAAGCATTTGATGTTGATGGAGATTCTTTAGTTTACAAAGTAGTGCCATCTCTGACAGCGTTAAACACACCAATTTCCTATACACCTGGTCATTCGACTAGCTCACCTATCGCTGCTAACAGTGCTAGTAATTTTAGCATTGATTCCTTGACGGGTTTGGTCTGCTTTACATCAAACAATTTGGTGGTATCCAATATGGCCGTGGAGGTGGAGGAGTACCGAAATGGGCAGAAAATTGGTTTCATTCGAAGAGATATGGTGTATTTTATCATTAATTGTGTGAATGCCTCCCCAGTTTTGTCTGGAGTTGATACTTCATATTCGAATTTTTCAAATGTTGATACTGCAGTTTGTGCCAATTCTCAGGTTAATTTAACTATTGGCGTAAGCGATCCAGATCCTGATAATATAGGAGTGATTTGGGATGGCGGAATACAAGGTGCCAATTTCAATGTAAACTACAGTGGTAATTCTGCTTTGGTAGATATTTCGTTTACTGCACCAGCAAATGACACTACTCTATCATTTACATTAACGGTAAGTGATTCTGTCTGTCCTTATGTTGGGCATACGTCAAAAAGTTACTTTGTCCACGTTTCTGGAATTACGGTGGATGCAGGTTCCCCAAATGTATGTTCTGGTGGAACTGTACAACTTGGAGGAAGCCCTACTGCTGTTGGTGGAGTGGTTCCGTACTCTTACCTCTGGACGCCATCATGGTCCTTAACTAACGTGAACACTGCAAATCCAATTACATCCGGCTGTGATACAATGTACACCGTGAGTGTGACAGATGCCAATGGCTGTACAGGAACTGATAGTATTTACGTGTCCTGTGCGACCTCACTGCAAGCTGATGCAGGCGCAGATGATACTATTTGTCCTGGAACATTCGTTCTCGGAGGGCTCAATCCAGCTATTGGAGGTACACCCCCATATAATTTCGCATGGTCTCCAGCCTCACTGCTAAATGACGCTACTATTGGGAATCCAATTGGGTTTGCTTGTGATACAACTTATGTTCTTAGCGTAACCGATGATAATGGCTGTGTTGATGTGGATTCCATTTATATTGAATGTTATAATATTCAGGCTGATGCTGGACCTGATGCTTGCGTAAGTATTGGTGGTTGTGTTCAGATTGGTCCCTTCAATACTTTGCCAAACACTACTTATACTTGGTCTCCAGACATTGATTTGAATGATGATTCTATTGCAAATCCAATTTCTTGTCCTTCAGATACCATAGTATATACCTTGACTGTTCAAGATACTCTTCATGGCTGTTTTGATGTCGACTCTATTGAGGTGTGCACTGTTCCTTTGGACTCCGTGTGGCCAGGAGATGCGAATTCTGATGGTGTAGCGGATATTGTTGATGTGTTGAATATTGGTGTTGCTTACAATAGTGCAGGTTTGACTCGCCCTAATGCATCAGTCAATTGGCTTCCACAAGCTGCTGGAGATTGGTCTGGTCAATTCCTCAGCGGCTTGAATCAAAAACATGCTGATTGTAATGGGGATGGACTGGTCGATCTTAATGATCTCAATGCAGTCTTGTTGAACTATGGCCTTACACATAATAAAACCGATGATTTAGCAAGTGCTACTGATCCAGTATTGTTTTTTGATTGGCCAAATTTTGATACAGTAGGTGAAAATCAATCGTTGATTATACCCATCCATCTTGGTACGAACACTTTGCCGGCTGATAGTATTTATGGTTTGGCCTTCTCTATTCTTTACAATAACGATTTGGTCGACACCAGCAACATGACATTGAGCTATACTACTTCTTGGATTGGTTCTCCATCCACAAGAATAGATGTGGATACCAATTTCACAGCTCAAGGCAAGATTGATATAGCGATTACCAAAACAGATCAAATTGCGAGTGCGGGAAATGGTCAAATAGGAGCCTTAGAAATTGTAACAGCGGATGACTTAACTGGAGCTTCTGAGATTGTTGTAGACACTTTAAGCTTGGAGATAGTGGTGCATTCTGCAAATAATGAAAGTGGCTATCCTTTACAAGTAGGTACTAACAATAAAAGCATTATTATTCTTGAAGGTGGAGAAAATGATCAACTGAACAAACCTTTCATCTCGGTTTACCCCAACCCAAGCAAAGGGCAAATCAATATCCAGTCAAGTGATTTTATCACTAGTTTGGAAATTGTCAATGCGCTAGGTCAAATTGAGTATCAAAGCCAATTGATGTCCAAGAATGTTGTTTTGAATAGTTCGCTTCCAGCAGGTATCTATTTCTTGAAAATTGTAGGTCAAGATAAGGATCAGCCTATTGTTAAGAGGATTGAAATACTTGATTAGAATATTAGATTTCTCGTGGCTGACCCTAAAAGTGTCCTCTAGTTTATTTTAGAAACAATAGATATTGCAATAAATTAGAGCCAATTCAAATTCCTTAACAAGCAAATTTTCATTTATGAACTTTCACCTCATTCGACCATGTATCTTTTTGATCTTTTTTAATATTTCGTTGGCTGAAATTAACGCTCAAACAAGTTGCACCATTCCAGGTTTTATACTATCCAATTACCAAGCTGATGTCAAAAGTATCTCAGTAGATTACATGAACCAAATTGGTCTTCAGGACTCAATCTTTATACCAAGTTGGATTGAAAATCATGTTTGGGATGCTTTAACGAGCATTTATAATTTGCCTTCTCCTGAAAGAGACTCTGTCTTTGCGATATATTGTATACACGACCGTCCTGATATTGTATTGCACCAATTGACGATAAAGTTTGATACGAATCAGGCATGGGTTCAAAACTTGTTGGCAGGAAATCAAAGTGGTAATGCTTTTGTGGATAGTCTTTTATCTTTTTTTAATTATAATATATTCGCTTCTGCTTCTGGAGCATTTCATGTAATAGACCTAAATGATACGGTAAACGTGTCTGCATTGGTAAGTATGCTGGATACGGTTTCAGGAGTTGTTTATTGCACCACAAATCCTTATTTCGGTGAAGATAATGAGATTCAAATCAATGGAAATCAGTTAACTTTTAAGTTGGGTTGGGGAGACTGTCTAAATGGTTGCTTTTTTAATAGGTCTTGGACTTTTTTGTTCAACTCATCAATTTGTGATGCTCAATTCTCAGCAGTTTCTGGCTTTTCCATTCAAGATACTATAGTGGGTTGGGATTGGCCAATTCCTCAAAACTGTGATTCTTTGATTTCCAATTGCAATGTTCAACTGGATCCTGGCGATGTTCTATGTACGGGCGGTACTTTTATCCTTGGTGGAAACCCAACAGCTTCAAATGGTGTCGCCCCTTATATTTATAATTGGTCTCCAAGCGGGTGTTTAACCTCTGCGACTATTTCAAACCCTATAGGATTTTGTACAGAGATAATGTATTATTTAACCGTTACTGATGGAAATGGATGTGTGAAAATTGACTCGATATTTGTTCCAGCGCCTATCCCTCCTAGTATCCAAGTTCAGACAGGTTGCGATTCTACAGCTAATCAGCCTTTCATTTCAACTCAAATCATTGGCAATCGCCACCCATATTCAATTTCTTGGTGGCCAGATACTGTTTTGTCTCACTCTGACTCCGTTTGGTCTCTGTATACTGGTAGTCAGAGTAGTCCGGTCTTGGTCGCAACTATTGTTGACTCTGCAGGCTGCGCTTTTCTCGATTCAGTTGTGTGGATAGGGGCTGGCTCAGAGTGTTCAACGGTAAACATAGACGCATACCATTCAGAAAGGTTTAACATTTTCCCTAATCCTAGCAGTGGTTTCATCAACATTACTGCTGGTCATGAATTGGGCTTAGTGGAAATCTTTGATCTTCAAGGTCAATTGAAGTTTAAAAGACAATTAAAAAATAATTATGCTCGGTTGAATCATCAACTTGCCTCAGGCCTATATTTTATCAAAATAGAACAATTCGGTGAGTTGCCTGTCTTAAGGAGAATCGAGATTGTCAATTGATTAATCGACTTTCAGCAAACTAGGTTAGGATGGAAAAAGAAAAGAGGGAAAAATTCCCTCTTTATTTTATGATAAACCTTTCGTTGTAAACTTTATCTTCAGATTCCAGTCGGATCGAATAGATTCCTTTATTTAGTTTGTCTGAAAGATTCACCTCAATCAATTCATTTTTAAGATTGGCAAATGTATAAACCAATTTGCCATTAGCGTCAAAGATACTTGCTGAATTCCATTGGGAAATATTTGCAATGGTAAATTGACCGTTATTTGGATTGGGGTAAATGTTCACACTTTCGGAACTGTTCACGGCTGAAAGATCATTAGTGAAATTAGGTGTTCTTGTGATTTGGAATTGAAGATTATATGTTCCCATTGCATTTTGGAAGTAAGGTTGTACATGAAATGAGACAAACCCGTCTCCATCAATTGATATACTTCCCACCTCCTCATTATCATAATACTGAAGTGTCGGGTTCGTGTTGACACCATATGAGAATACCGCCTCAAGGGTGTAATCCTTTGGAGCGTTTGGTGCGCTAGCATCAAATAGGATTGGAGTGATTTCATATGTATATCCAGCCTCAAAATTTACTCGGAAGTAATCCTGATCAAGCTCATTATGAATGTTAGTACTGTTTGTATAAATCAGCGCAGCGTTGTTGTTGAATAAGCTAGTGGTGTAGAAATCATATGCATTTTGAGGGCTGTTATTGTCCTCGTATGAATCAGGTACAAGTGCAAATTCCTTTTCTACGATTTGTACTTCCCTATTGTTTTTGAAATATCCCTCTTTAACCATTTCCCAATTTGAACCTTGTTCTTGGTTCCAAATACCTATTAGATATCCTCCAAGATCTAGATCTGTAGCTGGGGCGTTGAATACGATAGTATCTATTTCGTATGGTTGATACGTTCGGCTGACATGCCCAATTTCATCTAACCAGTCTCCATTGAGTTCGTGAAAATCTGCAGAAACCAAACCTGTCCAAGACGTGTTTTGATTATTCTTGACTATTATTTCTACCTGAAAAGCAGTATCCGCATAGATTGGGTCTGGGTTGATGGAAATAGAACCAAATGACAATATACCTTCAGGTTCAGTTTGACCACCATTGTTGTAAAAATGTATTCCATTATAATAGTAATCTTGGTCAATTAGCTGCCAACTGCCATTGTCATCCCAGAAGATTGAGAATTTATAATCTCCAGGCATCAATGATTTGGCCTTTGATTCAAAAACAATGGTCATGTAATCGTAGGCTGATATACCCACTGTGTCAGAAATTTCAACAGTGTCAATGATTACATTATTTAAATCACAGATTGCTGCCATAAATCTTCCGTTATAAAAGATGTTTCCCCAATTGCCAATTGTCGTGGTAAGTGAAAAATCTTGTACCAATCCCAAAGTGTCTACAATACTTGTGTCAAAAGAAAAGGTGTCTAAGTGCTCTGTAATTGGGTTTAAAACAGTGTCGAATTGTAACAATACCGTATCCCAAACCAATGTTGTATCATTATATGTTGTGTCCCTATGATAAAGTGTTTCATCTGCAAGTTTCAAATCAAGTGTCATTTGAATAGGTTCAATGCCAATGATCGCTTTTTGTGATTGATTCCATGTGTATGTTGATCCAGGGTTTAAGTTATTGATTTCAAAATAACCGTTGTAAGAGCCTCCCCAACCCCAGTTGACATGAAACATGTCATTGGTGTCATACCCGTCAATCACAAAGGCGTGTCCTGCAGCTGGATCAGGACAAAAGCCGGAGTGGTAAACAACTCTGTTGTTATCCAATTCATTTTTAAGCATGTTCTTCCAGCTTGAAAGAGAATAGCTGTAACGATACTTTAAAGAAACTGAGTTTTTGTAATTGAAGTGATCTTTTAAGGCGTTTCTTACTTTGTAGCTGTAAGTTGCGCTTCCATTTGGTCCATAATCCATATCCAAACTCACACCGATATGATAATTTACTTTTGCTACTTCATCTATTTCGTTTTGAGAGCTCGAAGAAGTCAATTTGTTTGGCATAACACTCCAGTCGTAACTCGTAGCTCCGAAATTTGCAGAAAGCGTTCCGTAATCAGGGTGTGTATAAGAATGGGATCCAGAACCTTGAGGAGGGTGGTTGTGGTATTTCATAATTTGCGCAACGGCAGTAGCAACGCAGCCAGTAGGAGCTCCTCCTGGGCAGAATTTATTATAACGAGGCCATTGGTTCCATGTAGTGGTTGTTAAAGGAGCTACAGATCCACTTCTAGAACCTGAGAAGGACCCTTGAAGTGCTTGAGTCCAAAGGTTACTTGTATAGGTGCTTGCCGGAATAGCGTCTTTGATTTCACGCTCAATACCTTCTTGCCATGAATTGATCAAATCTTGCAATTGAACAGGAATGTTATTTGGATCGAATTGACCATTTGTTGAATAGCCCAGAATAGGTTTAACTTCATTATCAGCAGCCACAACCACAAACCCATCATTATTTACATTCACAACATGGAACAATGGACTGTTATTTGATCGAGATTGCTTCTCAAAAATTGTCAATGCAATGTTCCCAACAAACGAAGTGTTTCGGGTAGGTGAGACATTAGCATAATAGTTCTCACTTATTTTGAGGACATCGCTCGTTGGTACGTTACTTGCGTGCACCAAATTGATGCTTAATAGTGCAAGAAGAAATAAGGCTTTTAATGACTTTTTCATGACATAATGTTCTTTTCGGAGTGCAAAAGTAATACAATTTTCTACCTGAAAAAGCAATAATTGGTTTTTTTAATAAAAAAGTAAAATTAGATTCTGGGTTTGAATATTAAATCAAAAGTTTAGTTGGTTTATTAAGGCATAAATGGAATAACGTTTCAGTGTATGTTAAATTTCATTTTGTTAATATATTCAAAATTATCTTCTCTTTTTCGTGAATTTTTCGTAAATTATATTGAGTACTTCATTTATATCAACAGTTGTTAAAATCTTATTCTAAAATGTTGTAACCTTTAGTAAAATCCTGACGTACAATATTTAGCAAATTCAACTGTTACCTTCTGAAAACAGCAATATGAAAGGCCTCAGAAAAAAACTTGTACTCATACTTATGATATTAAATATCTCCTTTGGTTATACCCAGGAGAAGTATACGATCAGTGGGTATATAGAGGATGCAAAATCTGGAGAGAAACTCATTGGGGCTAATATATATGATGAAGAAAGTATGACTGGAACAACATCAAATATTTATGGATTTTATAGTCTCACACTTCCTGAGGGCAGTTATAGCATTATTGTGTCCTTTGTTGGTTTCCAGCCCATCAAAATGAAGGTGGACTTGACCAAGGATGTTCAGTTGAATATGCCCATGGGTGCCTCTATGAATTTAAAGGAAGTCGAGATTTCCGCCACCAAATCTGAGAAGATCCATGAAAATACTCAAATGAGTACGATCAAAATACCAATGAAACAAATTGAAGTATTGCCGACTTTCATGGGAGAGAGGGATATTATTAAGATGGTTCAACTGTTGCCTGGTGTGCAATCGGGTTCTGAAGGGACTAGTGGGCTTTATGTCAGAGGCGGAGGACCTGATCAGAATCTTATTCTCTTAGATGGAGTCCCAGTTTACAATGCAAATCACCTTTTTGGATTCTTTTCTGTTTTCAACCCTGATGCCGTTAAGTCAGTGGAATTAGTCAAGGGAGGTTTTCCAGCCCGATATGGCGGAAGATTGTCTTCTGTACTCGATATCCGGATGAAAGAGGGCAATATGAAAGAATTTAAAGGTAGCGGATCAATAGGTTTAGTGTCATCTAAACTTGCGCTTGAAGGACCTATATGGAAGGATAAAACTTCATTCATTATTTCTGGGAGAAGGACTTATATTGATGTTTTGTCTAAGCCATTTATTGGATTGGCAAATCAAGGTGATGAGAAGATAGATGGCGGTTACTTTTTTTATGATTTGAACGCCAAGATTAATCACAAGTTTTCGGATAAAAACCGATTATATCTGAGTGCTTACACTGGTGATGATAAAGCATATAGTAAATATGAAGATACTTATGGTCTTGGTGGTCAGGAACGAAAGGACATCGCAGACTCCAAGCTAAAATGGGGGAATATCACGACCGCATTGAGGTGGAATTCTATTATCAATAAGAAATTATTCATGAACACCACCCTGACTTACAGTAAGTACCAGTTTGTTATTGGTAATGAACAACGATCTTCCGTTACAACTCCAACCGGAGTGGAAAATGAAGACTTTTTGTATGAATATTATTCTGGCATTAATGATGTGGCGGGAAGTATTCAGTTTGACTACATTCCAAATCCTAATCATTACATTAAGATTGGACTCCAAGAAATCTATCATGCTTTTGAACCCGGTGTGACCACCAGCCAGTTTTCAAATACCGAATCTCAGTTTAATATTGACACTTCCTTTGGGTCGAGCAATATTTATGCACATGAGATGGGTTTTTTTGTCGAGGATGACATAAAAATTGGAGCACGATTGAAAACGAATATCGGAATTCACCTATCGGCATTCAATGTAAAGGGATCCACATATTTCAATCCTCAGCCAAGAATAGCAATGAATTATTTGCTAACGGAAGATTTGTCTTTAAAGGCTTCCTACTCCAGAATGGCACAATACATTCATTTATTAACTAACACCACAATAGGTTTACCTACTGATTTGTGGGTGCCTGTGACCGATACGATTCCTCCAATGACCGCGGATCAAATCGCTATAGGCATTGCGAAGACAATTAATGATGAATATGAGCTAAGCATTGAAGGGTACTACAAACAAATGAACAACCTTATTGAGTATAAAGATGGAGCTTCATTTTTTACACAAAGCACAGATTGGCAGGAAAAAGTAGAAATCGGGCAAGGCGATTCATATGGTGCAGAAATACTTCTTCAAAAGAAGTTTGGTAAATTATCCGGATGGATAGGTTATACTTTGTCCTGGACTAATAGACAATTTGAAAATGTAAATTTTGGTCAGACTTTTCCCTACAAGTTTGATAGAAGACATGATATTGGTTTAGCCCTCACTTACCAAGTGAACCGATCAGACAAGGTTATCAAGTCCAAATCCACTGGAGACTTAAAGACTTTCAAGAGAAGCATGGATCTTGGCCTTGTGTGGGTATACGGTACAGGAAATGCAGTGACACTGCCTGTATCCACATATCTGGCTGCCAATACAACAGGTCCATTTGGATCCCAACTGACCAATTATTTTAGCACAAGTGAAGTGGAATACATCCAATCAAGAAATGGTTATAGAATGCCCGATTACCATAGGTTGGACTTATCAGTTAATTTCAATATGATTCGCGATAAATACGAAGAGACGCTCAGCGTTGGTGTATATAATGTATACAGCAGACAGAATCCTTTTTACCTATTTTTTGGATATAATGATCAAGATGAAAGGGTATTGAAGCAGATCAGCCTTTTCCCAATAATACCATTCATTTCATACAAATTCAAATTCTAAACTATGAACAAACTTTCAGTCATATCATCAATTTTGCTGCCGCTCATCTTTATTTGTTCTTGTCAAAAAGAACTTGATTTTGAAGGAGATAAAATTCCTCCTAGAACCGTTGTCAACAGTGTTTTTAGTAGCGACCATCCATGGAATGTGGAAATCAGTCAAACGAAAAGTGTGTTATCTAATGAAGATAATGTAACAATGGATGATGCTGAAGTTACTATTAGTAATGGTTTTGGTTGGTCCGAGAGACTTTTGAACAAAGGAAACGGACTCTATTATTCAAAATTTTCAACTCCAAGACCCGGAGTGGAGTATTATATCTCCGTTAAAGATCCTGATGGAAATTCTATGTCGGCAACTAATAAAGTGCCTGTTCAACCAAAATTAACTGATGTGCGTCAAGAAACATATGTAAGTTCAGATGGAACTGAACGTTATCGTGTCTACTTGAGTTTTCAAGACCCACCCGGAGAAGATAATTATTACAACATTTCTTTCTATTATTTGAACATACTTGGTGAAGTTAGCGATATCCTGGAGAATGGTCTTTCTGACACCTCATATGGAATAATTCCTGTACCTACTTTGTATGTGAATGACCCAGATTTAAATTCCATTGTCCGTTTGAATTCGGGGTTTTCCGTTGATAAGGGCCAGAATTGGTATCCTTCCATCAAAGGCGTCTACTTCACCGATGAATTTTTTGATGGTCAATTCGTGACCTTGGAGTTCGAGATGGACCCAGATGATGTAAGCCAGTTTTTGGATAATACAGGAGGGATATTAGTAGATTCTTATCTGTTTTATGCGATGAATTTTCTTTCAGAGGACTATTTTTTATACAATACAACACTTGACAAACAAGTATCATCGAAAGGAGATCCTACTGCGCAGCCAGTTAAGGTATATTCGAATATTCACAATGGTTTGGGCGTTTTTGCGGGATATAGTTCAGTGTCAGATTCAATCAAGATAAACAAATAGCCAGGCATCATTCAGTGGAATGACATAAGTTTTTTTAAAATTAGACGTTGTATTCGTAATTTTACGATGTCATGCCAAAAGTTTGTTTAGCAACCATTTTTGTTATTTGCTTCAGTTTTTTTTCTTGTGAAAAAGAAATACCAATTGATGTTGAAGAATCAGAGCCTAAAATAGCCGTAAATGGCGTCTTCAAGCAAGATAGTTTGTGGTCGATTCAAGTATCGAAAAGCAAACACCTTCTTGATACTTCACAGTATGCTTGGGTGGACAATGCAAATGTCAAAATCGTTTCTGATCAAGGAAATGAAATTGACCTTTCGTACTTCACAAATGGTATCTATCGCTCATTGACAGCATTCCCCAAACTAAACGAGAGGTATACTTTGAGGATTGAGACAGATGGTTTTCCATTGATTGAGACTTCAGCTGCATTACCTACGCCCATAGAGATAAGTAAGATCGATACTGGTTCGGTCTCCGTTGAAGGAGAGATTTTGAAAAACATCTCTATTGGTTTGAATGATCCAGAAGATGAGAATTATTATAATATTACTTTCATTTCTAGGTATACACAATATGAGAGTATTTGGGATGATCAAGGTAATCAGATCGTTTTAGATTCAACCTTAGGTTATGAGACAATTCTTGATATGCACACAACAGATTTTGATTTGCAGAACTCTCAGGGAGAAGATGTTTTTGAGAAGGGGTGGTATTTTGGAGATCAAGGGTTGAATTTTACAGATTTGAATTTTAATGGAAGGGAAACTACATTGGATATCAATCTCAGTATGTGGCACTTTTCCAATGATACAAGCTATGCTTCAAACTTTAAAAAGGAGATGATTTATGTTATACTAAGTTCCATCTCAAAGGAGCTTTACCTCTATAAGGAGTCCTTGAATAAATATTGGAATACAGTTGACAACCCTTTTGCACAACCGGTTCAGGTATATTCTAATATTGAAAATGGAATAGGGGTTTTTGCTGGACAGAGCTATGTAATAGATTCTATTGCAGTGGAATGAAAGATTCATTCTTTTTTCGTTTTTTTAAAGAATCAACTTCAGTTTGGCCTTTTTAATATTCACAGAGTTGGTATATTTAATGTTTCGAATTAATATATCGATTCAGTGATAGAATGACCAAAAAAAGAGAAAGAAGTAAATACTGGGACGCTGCATACAACAAAGAGTTGAGGAATGGTTTTACCAGAGACGAATGGATTCATGCCCTTTCCTTGCACTGGTCTGAGGCTCCGGGGTATCACCTTTTTTTGAGAAATGAAGCCATTATAAATCTCAAGAAAAAATTTAGTAAACCAGCACTTTCTGAAAATCCTATTTCATCTGAAACAGAATTGGTAATTGTTGGTAAACCTACCTTTAAGCTAACGGACATCAAAAACAGATTGAAAAATGCAGGAGTAAAAATGTCCAACCGGGTTTCTGCCTCAACTACCCATGTCATGCTGGCTACTAATCCAAAAACCACCAAAAATTTGGAGCATCATGAGGTAACCTTTATTAGTGAGCAAGATCTAATGGCGTTTTTGGACAAAACAGAGAAGCCATGGATAGTTGAAGCCGAAAAGCAGAACGATTTAGACATTGAAAGAATTAACGATCTCATTCTTAGTCTTGATGAATCCAATATCAAAATTGCACTAGAAATGTTGTCCTCAGGGGGCGTTCCAAAGTCTTTCTTTGAAATTGTATTTATAGCTTATAAATGCGCTTCTGAAAAAAGCACAATAGCTAAGGCAAAAGAATTGTTGTGGAATAGAATTCCAATAGATGATAGAGGTTATTTAAAAGGTAAGAGTCGTCTGTTTTCTCCCAGAATGGACGATAAAGAATTAGATAAGCGAATTGATCAAGAGACTAGATATTCAAGTTTTGATGGTGTGAAAATCGCAAGATTCTTTCATGAAAAATACGGCTTAGGTATTACCTACTTATTCAAGCACTTAAATAAAAACGACCAAGAGATTTTATTAAAACAATACCTGAAAGGTGATTCATTCGATTTTAGCGGAACGAACATATCCAAACTTCCAGAAATCTGTTTTGACCATGTCAAAACAATCAAGCACATCAATGTTTCCAATTGCCGATTTGAGAATATTCCTATTAGCATTTTAAAATTTAAGCATTTGGTGTCCTTGAACATGGAGCATAATTATATCAAGGCCATTCCCAAGCGATTTTTGAAAATACCTAGCTTGAAGAGCCTGAACATTTCCAACAATATTTTTTGGGACTTCCCAAAAGAAATTGATCAAATGGTGCAATTAGAAAAACTGATTCTGACTCCATTGCACTTCAACAGAAAAGCAAAACTTGATGACTATTTACCGCATTTACCGCAATTGTCTAAAACTTGCGAGATCAAATAATTTCGGACTGAGCTTGTAGAAGTGAGCCATAATTCATGAAAAAATGAATTATTTGTGACATGTTTTGAAGAGTTGTAGTTAAATTTGAACGGTTTCTTTCAATACTTCATCATGAAACGACAAATATTAATCTTATTCAGCCTAATCTTCATTTCTCTTACCCAAGCTCAAAACCCATGGAACGGAAAGGTCGTACTCCAAGGATTTTGGTGGGATTATTGGAATAATAATTATCCAGACGGATGGGCGAATTACTTATCTGATTTGGCTCCGAGATTGAGAGATTTAGGAGTAGACGCTGTTTGGATTCCCCCAACATACAAGAATACAGGTGTCAATTCAGTGGGTTACTCACCATTTGATCATTATGATCTAGGCGATAAGTATCAGAAAGGAGAAACCAAAACCAGAGTTGGAAATAAAGATGATTTACTCAAAATGATCGCAATTCTTCATGCAAATGGTATTGAGGTAATTCAGGATATTGTTTTAAATCATGTTGACAATGCTGGAAGTCAAACAGGTGCTGGAGGACAAGACCTTTATGCTCTGAATAATTATAACGATTGGACTACAAGTGGTTATAAGAATTTCAGATATGTGTCATTTGATAGTCCAGCGGATAGCACTAGTGCTTTTCATTACCTGAACCGAAAAGGAAGGTGGCCAAAGAATTGGCAAAACTTCTATCCTAATCAATTCAATGCATGCTGCAGCAATGATCTGAACAGTGTTTATTGGGGCCCAGATGTTTCTTATGAATCCAATGCCTATGGCCAAAGCTCTTGCGTGAATTGCTATAACCCAAATCAAAATCAAAATTACATGCTGGATGAGGCACGAAATTGGTTTGTTTGGTTCAAAAAACAAACTGGAGTAGATGGTTATCGTTTTGATGCTGTTAAACACTTCCCGACTTATGTAGTAGAAGATCTTCTATGGAATGCCCAGAATAATGCGGGATTTGCATCTGGAGGTACTCAAATGTATGCGGTTGGAGAATATGTCGGTGGAGGAAGTGATCTAGACAATTGGGTGAGTGCTGTCCAGAATAGAGCTGGAACGTTTGATTTTGGGCTTAGGGATGGATTGTATGGAATGACACAAGGCTCGGGTTTCTATGATATCGGAAACATTCCAAACTTGCAGCAGGGCAACAGGCAAAGAACTGTAGCTTTTGTAAATAATCACGATACTTTTAGACCGCAATTTGATGCAAATGGCAATTATATTGGATGGAATACCGGGGATGAACTGGCGCCACATATAGATCCTTTTGATCCCAGATCCGAAGCAGCCCATGCGATTGCATTTGCGGTTGATGGATCTCCTATGATTTTTATGGAGGATCTTTTCAATTTGTCAAATGGAAATAGGTACTCTCATTGGCCAACAAATCATACAGATCTACCTATCCGGGATGCCTTGGCCAATATTATTTGGTGTCATCAAAAGCTTAATTTCAAAAATGGAGCCTACAAAGTAAGACATCAAGATCCAGATCATCTTATCATTGAGAGATCTGGGAAAGCCATAATCAGTGCAAATGATAATTGGAGCACTTGGCAAAATGCCTGGATTCAAACTGACTTTGCCCCAGGAACACAGCTTCATGATTATTCAGGAGCCAATTCAAATGATATTTATGTCAATAATTCAGGTTGGGTAGAAATACATACTCCTCCATGTGATGGAAGCAATATGAGAAGAGGTTATTCTATTTGGGGACCAGCGGGAATTACAGGTGGGTTCAATCCGAATCCAAAACTTACAACTCAAGAATGGGAAATGGCCAATGATTTAGGGGACTCTCATCCCTGGTCCTTACAACAGGGTGGTGCATTACCCACCAACAGTTTGGATTACAGGTATGTGGGAAAAGTTCATTCTGATACAGGGCTAGTTCAGATTGATTTATACCCAGCTGATAGCACTCAATCGATTAAGTTGTTGATCCTTGATGATAATGATGTCAGTCTAGATTCAATTACGGGTGTGGGCCATTTGGTTCTAAATTACAACGTTACGGTAGCTGCCAATTATAAAATCAAGATTAGGAACGCTAGTATTAATAACTCTGGTCAGAAGGTATGGGTAAAAGTGACTTACAAGGCACCAAAGCAAGCCTTAGGAAATAACGTGCCTGTACATACCAAAGACGCTGCACAAGATGTTGAGGTAAAGCTTTACCCAAATCCAACGTATGATCGAATTTTTTTGGCGGCTCCCATTTCATCAAAAGTAAATGCTGAAATTCTAGATGTAACAGGACAATTGATCATGGAGATGCAAACAACACTTCAAGGGGAAATTGATCTTCAAAACCTAGATCCAGGGAATTACTTTATACGTCTTTCAGGTGATAAAGTAAATGTTTTCAAAAAGCTTGTGAAGCTTTAAGAAGAAAAGCTGTCCCAAAAGCCTGATTGTTATCATTCTGAATTTATTTCAGAATCTCCCTACTTTGTGAAATCCGGAGATC
>JALEGO010000066.1 GCA_022763165.1 Flavobacteriales bacterium | reverse complement strand
GATGCAAAGCAGTTAATCTATCATTATCAAGCTGCTTATCATTACAGATAGAGCTTATCTCGCAAATAAATGATTCGAAGAATGTATTAATATTAGGCAATAGTTCTAACAATAGTGAAAGGCAATGTGTGCGATTTGACCAAAAATCAACATCTAACTCGCCAACAATACGATCAAGCGATTTAAATAACTCTGAATAGGGTGGAATCGTATCAAACCAGGAGCAGCGGGTTAACATCGACTTCAAATCTGTTAGAGTTTTCTTGATTTTCAAGATCAATGCAACAAAATTTAATTTGCTACTGGGGTGATCTAACTGTAAGCCCCAGTATTCACCTACTTTTAGATCAGGGGGAATTGATGTAAAAATATTTTCAGATCGATAATTACACTGAAAACTGATATACAAAGGGTAATTTTTACCATTAATAGTTCTTGTGCCGTTACCTAATTCACTGTTTTCGGATGTATTTTTCTGACATATCGCTTTGGCGCCATTTTTCGCGATTTTGATAGAGGATACAACACCACTCTCTTTACCCCTCGGGCATAAAATCTTTGTATACGGTACGACTTTGAGTTTTGCATCTTCAACATAATGAAAACGATATGGTTTAATGCCACACTCAGGCCACCAATTCCCAAAAAAACTGTAAGGTCGTCCTGTCAACAGCACATCTTGGTACTTAGTTTCTTGCAAATAGCTCGCTAAATGAGACAAATTATTTTTTAAATCTTCCTGGTACGTTTTAAA
The DNA here is from genome assembly GCA_022763165.1 of Flavobacteriales bacterium. Taxonomy (GTDB): domain Bacteria; phylum Bacteroidota; class Bacteroidia; order Flavobacteriales_G; family JALEGO01; genus JALEGO01. Next base: position 2,195 of record JALEGO010000066.1, on the reverse strand, counting down.
ATTCTCTAATAAATCTTGCAAATCCTGCTTTGGCAGTAATAGCTCTCTTAGCTTACGTTCCATTTGAGCTTTTCTAGTCTTCACATTCTCAAACTGTAATTGATAATGGCTTGCCCATTCAATCAACCAACTTTCAAAATTATTACTCTCTTCCGTCCGAAGCTCAAAACGTATGCTGGATTTAGGGATCGAAGTGTTGGTCATAGCATCGAGTTTACTCAAAATAGCTGCTTGGCAATCTTGAATATCATGCCCTCTCCAAATCACAGAGTTATGCTCCGAAATAAGTGACAGTATATCGATAGCTGAAACGATGTCCGTCTTAATTTCTCGGGCAATCTCAAGGTATGTTTCTACCTTATGTCTAGGAACACTGTCAGAAACGCCTACATCGAGTTTTAGTACTCTCTTGCCAATATTCGCTTGAATCCATTTTTTTAATCTATCAATCGATTTGGTATCAGGCCTCTGATTTTTAGAATCGGTTAGTTCTTCAATTAAATCATTTACCGTCTTTAAATATTCTCTAAATTGCTCACGGCATTGATCAATTATCGTTGTATAGTAACTATATCTAAACCTAGTATCACCTTTATTGTTCAAAACAAAGAGCAAGTTTGGAGTAGCACTTTTAATATCAATTAGTGCTTGTAGGTCAAAACACAAGCGTTTAAATGTCTCAGCTCTAGCTGCTTTCACCTCGTCAGCAGAAATTACAATAATTATACCCTTAACCGATTCTGCAAGGTTATGCGTAAGAGCCATAGAAAAATATTGCAGCCCAACCAAGGACTTTCGTGTTTCCCCAAAGCCAGGACAATCGCAATAGGTGTAATTACCTGCCATATAAGCTTGTGGATAAATAGTTTCTGATGTTGCTGCATTTCTACCAATCGCAGCGTGCGGTAGGGCCTTATTTTTTACCTCACGCAAATCAATCCCGAATTCGTCCGTGATAAAATCATGTCCCAACAAGTAGTTTACTAGCGAACTTTTTCCCACGCCGGAGTTGCCCATCACATAAATAATTTTTTTTGATTCTGCCGAACGTAGCGCTGGCAAGATATTAAACACAAAATCAATTACTTGATTTTCATACTGCTCACGCAAGGAATCCCGGAGCTGTAAACTCACAGCGCCGTCTAAGCGATGACCACGCCCAGACTCACATAAACTCTCACGTATAGTCGCATAAGTCTTATTAGACGATACTGCTCTTAGTAAACGGTCACACCATTTCACAATAAAGCTATCATCCAGATATAGCGTAAACAAACATTTATTTTTATTTCCAAATAAGCTAACCAACGAAAGATGCTCGCCATCACTAGAATAACCAATTGCTCGACCATCTTGTACCAAATAATTGCGTTGAAACTTAGAGTTTTTGGTAACGCATGGGTAAAAATGCCATAAACTACGTTGAGAACACGTTTGAGAAAAAACCAACTGACCTTGTGAGCTGGTACTTAGATAGTATTCTACTTCCTGAGCTAGTATCTTTATATAAAATCCACTATTACTTTGAGAACGAACAAGTGCGGGTTTAAATCTGTCTGGTAAGTTATTAGATGAATTTTTTATAATGTCTAAACCCGAATCGCTATAGCCCAAGAAAAACTGAGAACTCTCTTCCTCCTGCTTAAAATAACTCAAGAAACCTTCATCTCCTGAAAAAACAACATTATGTAAAATCAAACTTTCAAGAAAATTAACCAGCGCTTTTTCATCATCCGGTCTTAGTGGCGCTTTTTCAACAGAAAGTGATTCGTTTTTTTTGAAATGCTCTAGGTAAGTACACTCAAGTTTCTGTGCCGGCTGTAAAAGAACTGACATTCCTGGAGAAATCGATTGCAAATAGTTACAACGTAATTCCTTAAATAAATTCGATATGGCTTGATAAACCGCTGGGGAGCATAGGACATCCACATCATCTGGAGATATAAAAAAATCGCTGGCCTGGTGCTCACCACCTGATGCTATTTTTTCAAATCTAGCAATTTCAGCTTGCACAACATCCCTCAGGCCCTGATGATCTTGTCTATGCCATCTTAAATTCATTGATGGCTCATACCCACCCAATCCAACCACAGACATTGCCTCTGATGCGTACATCTCACCCATTTTTTTATGAGTAAAAAGCAAACCCTCTTGCAATATTTTCAATGCTTCATCCGCATCGATAGAATTTGTAT
>JALEGO010000630.1 GCA_022763165.1 Flavobacteriales bacterium | reverse complement strand
GATGTTGTTTTGCTTCACGTATCAACTCCAAGCGCCTTTTAATTGACAGCGTTACTGTAGTAGGATAATGATGATGAGGAGTGAGATACATCATCTTGATATTATTTTTGGGAATCATTTGCTGAAGGTGACTTGTATCCCAACCATTTTCATCAACAGGTATGTGATATACATTTGGAGATATAGATGAAAATGTGGCATCGGCAACAGGGTAATTTGATGATCCAACAAGATAGGGTTGATTTCCTCTCAACAGCAGTTTGCCGCATAAATAGATGCCCATTTGGGAACCATTCGTAATGAGAATTTCATCTTCTTTACTGGATATTCCTCTTGTTTTGAAAAGGTATTTAGTCAGTGCTCTACGCAATTTGACGGATCCTAAGGGATCTCGGTTTCTCTGAAGTGACTTCAATTTTTGATTGTTCCTTAAAGTTTTGTTTAGTGCTCTTGAGAATTCAACAAACTCTATCATGTCGTGATCGGGTAGACCATCATCAATGAATATTCCCTCATCTGGTTTTTCCGGAAAAAAAACGTCCAAGGTAGATTTCGGGCAGTCAAATTCTTGAGGATCTGAGTTTGCTTGATTATGATATAGTTGTTTGCGAGGAAGGCTATTATTTATATATGTTCCTTTTGCTTTTATTGTAGTAATCCAGCCCTGTAACTCAAGTTCTTCAAATGATTTTAAAATAGTATTTCGGTGAACACCCAATGACTTTGATAGTGATCTGGAACTTGGAAGTCTTGTACTCAAAGGAACTTGATTACCTTCAATAATCTGAATAATTGCTCTAGTGATTTGCAGATAAATGGGAGTTTCCAAATTTCTGTCTATTTGAATCAGGTCACCATAAGGAAGCATAACTGGTCTATTAAATTTGTAATTACTGGCCTATTAAAGGTACCAATTAATTCAAGAGATTTGTAAAAAAGAAATAATGGAAAACCCAATTAACAATTTAAACAAAGTCGTTCGAGGTAATAAAAGAGCGCATTATGACAAAACGAAGTTATACGAGATTTTAGATGCGGGGTACATATGTCAAATAGCATATGATTATAATGGAACTTCTGTCATTATTCCAACCTTATATGGACGAAGAAATGATGAAATTTTAATTCACGGGGCATCCAAAAGTCGAATGTTGCAAAGCATTTTAGAAAAGGAAAGAGCAACTGTTTCTGTTTGGTTTATGGATGCTTTGGTTATTGCAAAATCAATATTTCATCACTCTGTAAATTATAGATCGGCTAATATATTTTGTGCTGTGTCAAAAGTAAATGATGATGACAAAGTCCAGTCACTTAAGGAAATAACAGAGCATATGTTGCCCGGACACTGGGATAGTGTCAGGAAACCCAATGAAAAAGAACTCAAAGCAACTGCGGTACTTTCCTTAAAAATCGATCAGTTCTCAATAAAGGTAAGAGATGGTGGTCCAATAGAGGAGCCTGAGGATTTAGATACAGACTATTGGCATGGCATTGTTCCCTTAGAAAGGAGGTACGGAGAACCCATAAATGGGGATCATTTGACTGATGGTGCTATTGTCCCAAATTCAATTCAATCCAAAATACATACGAGTTTTCATTAAGAATCAGCCAACAAGAACGCAACTGTCCTGCTCCCATCCGTTGTAGTCAAAACATACGACAGGGCCGCTCCAGTTTCGGTCATTGAACACAATTTCCCAAAGAGGACTTTCGGTATCAGGTAAGCGAAGCTTGTCAATATCAACCAGCGGTTTTACAGTTCTTTCCTCAAAATAGATGTCGATCTGAGCTTGAGCTTCTGCTTTGATTTGATCAAAATACTTTTCATACAGCAATTTCAGAAACGCAACTTGATAGTCCGTCACTTTTTTTAATGTTCCATCCTTACCATTGTACTTTCTTAAACTTCGATTTACACGATCCACAAGTTTTTTCCTGGTTTGCTGTAATTCTTCAGCGCTCATGCTTTGTTGTATTGCTTCTATTTCTGGCTGAAACTCCTCATTTAATTGCCTTTCTTGAAGCCCGTAAATAGATCCGCTTCGCGGCATTGAAAAACCTTTAGGAATTGATACTCTGCCTGCCGGAGTTCTAATTAACTCCAGCTCTTCGAACTCAAAGGAGTTGAAATTTTCTGGGAAGGAATCAAATTTAATAGGGTTTTCAGACAGATCAATTCTTTTCCATTTCTTGTTTGCCATCCATGAAGGGATGCTTTTGACCTTGTTTTTTTTCATCCGAATTACTTTGAGACCATCTAGATTTTGGAATCCACTTGGGATATCTGTGATTTGATTGTTTTCCAAATTGATTTCTTCCAAATCTGGAAGGGTCGAAAAGCAGTCCGGAACTTTTTTGAGTTCACAACCCCAGAATTGAAGATATTGTAATTGGTCTATTTTGGATAAGTCTGAAGGAAACGTTTTCAAGCTAACACAATTATTAAAATACAAATGTGTGAGGCCTGTCATCGATCCAAGGGCTTCAGGAATGGTGTGGAGTTTCGGGCAACTCAAAAACAACGACACCAGAGTTTTTAGCCTTCCAATTCCTTCGGGTAAGTCTTGTAAGGCCTCATTTTCGAGCCATAGTTCTTGCAAACAGCTCAAATTGCCGATACCATCAGGCAAGTGTTTAAAAGGGTTTCTATTGACGCGAAGGAGTCCCAATTTTGTAAGTTTCCCAATCTCTTCAGGAATTTCTGTTAGATCATTTTCGTCCAGCCATAAATATCTAAGGTTTTGCAGCTCACCAATCCATTTGGGTAATTCTTTAAGGCCTACTCCAGTCAATTTGAGTTCAGTAAGCTTGCTTTTTTCTCGTATGGCCTCAGGTAATCTTGTGAATTTAAAAGTGCTTAAATCTAGTTCGGTAGTAGCCGCATGAATGGTTTTAAGTATTTTATCATCTGCCATTAGCTTGGGTTTTGTAGTGGAATTAGTTTTCGGAAATCATCAAGTAATATTGATCCGGATCTCGAACACAAAACTGTCTTTTTCCAGAGTTTTCATTCAGTTGTAATGGCTCTTCTATTTCTATATTCATATCTTGAGCCCTTTGCCATATTTCGTCAAGTCGATTGACTTTCAAGTATAAAATGAGTCCATTCCCATGTTCAATTTCTTCATTGGATAAAGTTGGATGAGCATGTTCACCCCATTTATGTAAACATAGAAAAGTGTCCTGTTCATCTTGCAAGATCTCAAAGGTTGGACCTCCATGTCCGCTTTTACACCCCAAGAGGTTTTGATACCATTTTGAACTGGATTCTACATCGGAAACGCCTATTATAGGTTCACTTTTTATCATTGGAGATGGTTTTTAGGTAAACACTTTAAAACAACATTTCAAATTTACCAGATTTGATAAATTAATATAAGCATTCAGGCAATGAAAACTTCGGCTAAATTTGCGGTATGCAAATAGTAAAGAATACGGATTTAGATAAGATTCTTTTTTTTGATATCGAGACTGTTCCACAGCATCCCAATTATTTGGAACTTTCAGATGAACTCCAGGTATTATGGGAAAAGAAACATCGTTATGATATTGAAAAGGGAAAGGACCCTACTGATATTTATGAAGAGGCTGGCTTAAGTGCTGAATTTGGGAAAATCGTGACGATTTCGTTTGGCATTGTGCGCTTGGATGGAAGCTTCAAGTCTTTAAGAGTTAAATCCTGCTACGGGGATGACGAGTACTTTGTTTTGAAAGAGTTTTTTGAATTATTGACAGCTCACTTTCCATATCCTGGCTATTTACTTTGTGCTCATAATGGAAAGAATTTTGATATTCCTTTTTTGGCCAAAAGAGGAATGATTCACGGTTTAGAATTACCCTCTATTTTGGATATTTCTGGTAAAAAACCCTGGGAAATTCCTCATGTTGATACTATGGAACTGTGGAAGTTTGGGGACTTTAGAGGAGGAGCATCCTTGGCCTTATTGTGCCAAATATTTGGTATCCCCACTCCAAAAGGAGACATTGATGGCAGTCAAGTAGGAAATGTATATTGGAACCAAAAGGATCTCAAAAGAATTACAGAGTATTGTGAACGCGATGTGGTGGCATTGGTTCGACTTTTTCAAAAGCTTAGGGGAGAAGAAATGATTCAAGATGAAGATGTAGAGTTTGTTAAAAATTAACCTTATGAGATACCTGGTAATTATCCTACTTATTGGTCTCCTTGGTTGTAAGGAGAACATAACTGAAGACATACCTGACAATTCATCAATTGATATTTTTGATAGTTTGTTTGCCCAAAAATCGGATGTACTCGTCTTAGGTACCTTTCATTTTGACTATCCTGGCCAGGATGTCTTTAAGACTGATGAGAAAAATCGAATTGACATATTATCTCCAGAGAGGCAATTGCAATTAAGAGAGCTACTGGATTACATTAAGCTGTTTAAACCAAACAAAATTGCAATTGAAGCGCGAGAAGACTGGAACGCAACGGACAAACTTAGAAACTGGAATGAGGAAAGAGTAGCACAGGAAAGAGGCGAAAGATATCAGATTGGACTTCGTCTGGCATCTGAATTGAATTTGGATACTATTTATGCTATTGATGAGGATAACCTTTTCATGGACTTGATGGAATCCAATCCAAATTTGATTGAAAAAATGACAGAGGGTTCGGATGATCTTCCCCCAAGTCGAATAGAGAAAAAGTATTTCGAACTCTGGCAGTATAGTGATTCTTTGTCGAAAGAAATACATCTACTTGAATATTTCAAGTTTATGAATTCAAAGATTTATCATGAATATGATTATGGTTCATATTTCAGCGGCCATTTCGAACTGGATTCAATGCGTGGTGCGGATATACTTTCCATTTGGTGGTACAACAGGAACCTGAGAATATTTAGAAACATTCAAGAAATCACTGAAGAGGGGGATCGACTGCTTGTCTTGATTGGAAATGGACATGCTGCTGTATTGCGCCAATTACTTACATGCTCACCTAAGCACCGGTTCGTTGAATTCAACAGTTTATGAACTTCTTTTGGCAATCTCAGAATGTGTTTACATGCGAAAATTGAAAAATGAATGCGAATAGATTTATTGGAATTGTTGTATCCGTTGTTTCTACAATCTTTGCGAGCATTGGATTTCTTACACTGAAACCAGGAGATGACCTAAGAGAAATATTCTTTTTCGCTCCATCTTTCTTTTTAGTAGGTTTAGTGTTTATCATTTGGGCTCCTGGGAAAATAACAGTGAAGGAATTATTCAGTCAAAGTTTGGCAGCCGATGAATTGACGAAGGATGTGCCCACCTACTTTAAGTATTTAGTGCTCGCAGCCCTTCTTCTAGGAATGGGTATTTCTTTTTTGGGTATTGATTATATTGTTACGCATTACTGAGTAAAGCAGAGTAATGATCCTTAAATTCTTGAACTATCTTTGGTATTGATGGTTGACAACCTGCTACATATAAAGAACCTAAGTGTGAAGTTCAAAGATCGATTGATCTTGAACAACATAAACCTTAAAGTAGAACCCTCAAAAACTGTGGGTATATTAGGCGCTTCAGGATCAGGGAAATCTATGCTATTATGGACAATTCTGAATCTGGTTTCGAAGCAACTAGAAGTAAACGGAACAATACATTTTAAGAATATTGACTTACGCTCATTGAGTGAGAGCGAGATCACTCGAATTCGTGGCAATACTATTTCCATGATCTATCAAGAGCCTTCCAATAGTTTTAATCCGTTGCTGACAATTGGGAGTCACATTGTTGAAACAATTCGAAACCATAAAAATATCTCTAAGCAAGATGCAAAAAAGAGAGCTTTGGAGTTTCTTTCAGAAGTAGGTCTAGAAGAAAGAGTATTTGGTTTATATGCCCATCAGGTCTCTGGAGGAATGGCACAAAGAGCGGCAATTGCCATGGCAATTTGCACGGATCCTGAAATCATATTAGCAGATGAACCGACTTCCAGTTTAGATCAACTCAATGAGAATCAAATTGTCAATTTACTCATGAATTTGAGGCAAAAAAGAAACGTTACTATTCTACTAGTGTCTCATGATATTGATGTTATCAAAAAAACATGTGATGAACTCATTGTTCTGGAAAATGGAGAAATCCAAGAAAATGGAGAAACCAAAGACTTATTGAAACAACCTAAATCTGAATTCTTAACAAAAGCTCTAGACAATAGACTGAGTAGAATGAGTGATGCATCAATGATTTCAGAAGATAAGGCTTTGGAATGTAAGGGTGTTTATAAGTGGTATAAAAATGGGTCTTGGAACCCCTTTTCCAATAAAAAAACTAATGTTCTACAAGGTGTTGATTTGCAATTAAAAAGAGGAGAAATATTGGGTTTAATTGGTAATTCGGGTTCTGGGAAAAGTACCTTGGCCAGACTATTAGTGCAACTGGAATCTCCAAGTATGGGTAAAGTGCTTGGTTTGAGTGCTACAAGAAAGGTGCGCGCAAGGGAGATCCAAATGATTTTTCAAGATCCTCATTCCTCACTAAACCCAGGTCAGACCATTAGAACAATTTTGAGCTCAATTTTGCAATATCATCAAATAGTACCCAAGATGGATATTGATAAGCGTATTGATGAGCTTTTGAAGGAAGTTGGCTTGGATAAGAACATTTTGGATCGTAAACCTGATGCGCTTTCAGGTGGTCAAAAGCAAAGAGTCTGTATTGCTCGAGCAGTGGCCCTTAAGCCTAAAATAATCATCTGTGATGAATGCGTATCTGCTCTGGATCAACCCAATCGTAAGCAAATTTTGGATCTCTTGCTTAAGCTTAAAAAAGAAAACAACATGACATTATTATTCATCTCTCATGATCTAAAGTCTGTTGCTTACACCTGTAACAGAATAATGGTCATTCATGACGGAAGAATTGTTGAGGAGGGATCTGTAACAGAGATTTTGGAAAGCCCACAAGATTCCTATACTCAAGAATTGGTCACTTCCGCAGACTTCGAATTCTGAATCTTGGTTTTTAAAAAATCTAGAAACCGCTTATAATCTCCTTTGTGAATAATAAAAGTTGCTAAAGGAAGTTTGCGATTGTTAATATAAACTCTACCACCGGTCACACTGAGAGTGCTACCAGATAATTGATATGTTTTGCTGATGCCTAAAGCACTTTTGGATATGATTTCGTTTTCGTTGTATTCCAAAGCGGGCCTACTCAAATAATTTATGCCCAATATCAAAAGAAGAATACCTGTAATCGTGTTTAGGCTTGCTCCATATATAAATGAAACGCTTAAAATGAAACCTGCCGCTAAAACCATGATCGTTCCATACCATTTTTGATGACGAACCTTTTTATTCATAAATTGAAGATACCCAAATTTTTATTTTAAGAATAACGTTTGGAGCTTATCCGGCTCTCCGCTGTATTCCCGATCAAGAAAAATGAAATTTTGATGTCAAAATTTCCAAGCAATGCTTGATTTTTCTAAATCGGGAGATGCCGCTGCGATCCGGGCTATGGCATTGGTCCATTTATGATCATTACCAAAGTCTCCTTCGGCTCTTCGTCAAGCTCAGGATGACACAACAGTTTAGCCTTCCTGAATTCTACTCAATTTCGGCAATAATCACCCCAAAATTGCCATCCAATTGTGTCCAGTTTTTTGATGGCAAGTAAGTCCTAGAAACAAATCCATCAAGGTACAAAGCATTTTCACAGCCTTTATTTTTAAAGAAGGTAGCAAAATCAAAGAAGTTGATTTTTTCCTTGCTCATGGCAAATGGAACATTGCCGTTGGGCAGTATGCCAATTCCATTGCGAATATGAACGTTTGGAGAGCCCTTACGAAATTTAGGATGCATTTTACCCTCGATCAACAGCATTGGACCCGATTGTGTAGCATAGGATATGTCTTCATTCCTAAATTCCTTTGATACATGAATTCCAGGTTTTTTATCCTTATCAATGTAAAAAATGCCATTGGGTTGCATGTAAAAATTGCCATACCCCTCTTGAAGAGTGTCCAAAGGAGCGTATTCTACTCCCTTTTCAATGTACAAACCCTGAGGACTTTGATCCCGTTTATACATCCCCCCATTCATGGCAAACTTGAGTGATTTTCCTTTTGTTCTCAAATGTTTACTGAGCACTTCGAAATTTCCGAATACTGAGTCTTTGGTTGTTTTCCAAAATAGGTGTATTTCGCTTTTTGAAGGAGCGATTTCGTAAAACAGTATTCTGTCGTCTAGAGATTGACTTTGTGAGGAAAGACTAAGACCAAGAATTAGCAGGATGCATAATACTCTGTACATGCGTTACAAGGTACAAATAATCCCAGCGCTTTGGTTAAGTTAACGAAGCAACACTCAAGCTCATTTCTGGAACTTCACCTTCTACCACAAGGCGTCCTTCTGTGGCATTTCGAATTTCATCAACACTAACACCTGGCGCCCTTTCTAGAAGCTTGAATCCCTCTGGGGTGATATCCAAAACGGCTAAATTGGTAACGACCTTTTTCACACATTGAACACCCGTAAGTGGTAATGTACATTTACTCAAAAGTTTGGATTCTCCACGTTTATTGGTATGCATCATTGCAACGATGATATTATCGGCTGATGCAACTAAGTCCATTGCACCACCCATTCCTTTGACCATTTTCCCTGGAATTTTCCAATTGGCAATATCACCATTATCAGCAACTTCCATTGCGCCTAGAACAGTCAATTGCACATGTTGTCCTCGAATCATGGCAAAACTCGTAGAGGAATCAAAGTACACAGCTCCTTTTCTCGCAGTAATGGTTTGCTTACCTGCATTGATGAGGTCAGGATCTTCCTCGCCTTCATAAGGGAATGGCCCCATTCCTAAAATTCCATTCTCAGATTGAAATTCCACCTCAATGCCTTCTGGTATATAATTGGCGACCAATGTAGGAATACCAATCCCTAGATTAACATACCATCCGTCTCTTAATTCTTGAGCGATTCTTTGAGCAATTCCATTTTTGTCTAAAGCCATAATAGTTATTTAGTAAATGCCGTAATTACAGTTTCATCAATAAACATGTCAGCCCCTGGCCTATACCAGAAATGCACCGTAAGCCTGTTCCTAGTGCTCCTGATCTCAGGTGTGAGGTAGTACAAAGTTATTGGAATCCATTGATTAGGGATTAAATCATATTCTTTTTTCAAATCAAAACCTTTCCAGTAGTATGATTTCGTTCTATGACTCATACTGGCCGCCAACATTACATTGCATTCTTTGGAGGTGTCCTGGATCATTATTCTAGATTCCATCTTAATCCATGCATGATCTTTTGTCGTTAAATCTCGATAACGAATGGACAATGCAGGTGAGTATTCTGCTGATGCACTTGAGCGCCATGATTTCTTGCCTTTATGGGCCACTGTTGTAGTCGCATCTTCAATTGATTCATAATCTTCATAGTATATGACTTTAGACCTGTACTCGGATAAATCAGGAACTTTTTCAATGCCTGTATCCGACCTTTTTAGTAGTAGGAGTTTTTCCCATTCAGGCTGCTTTTCGGTTTTTCCAAATGCCTTGAAATAGTAAGCTGCGGTCAACCTTGAACCATCCAATATGCCTTTACGCATTTGCCAGGTCTGAAATAGATTTAAAGTGATAAAAAAGACAAGTCCAAACCAGATTCCTATTTTGGTGATTTTGTTTTTACCTGCATACGCAAAAAACGCGGCTAAAGGAATGGCCATGATGGCATAAGACTGTACCATGGGCCTTTGCCCAAAACTAGAACCATACCACCAATTGGTCCAGCTCGAGACAAGGTACAAGTTGGCTATGAAATAAATAAGCACAGGCAAGAACAATGACCTTTTGTGGTCATAAAGCTGTTTAAAACCCAATATGGCAAAGACCATTACCGGTGTATATATCAGCCAGCCTTTTCGAAAACTGAATAAGAAGTTTAATGTATGTGGTGCATGTAAATCAAGTCCTTCTCCAGGGTTTTGATAGCTGTAGTAAACCCATGATCCTGTGGTGTATTTCCAATACAAAAGTTGGGGTACAACGCCAAGTGCCACTCCCATCCCAATTTGAAGAAATTTTTTATAATGCTCTTTGATGTGCTGAAAAAGAGTAATGTGAATCCTTTTGGTAAATGAAAATCCAAGAAAAAATGGAAGAGCAAGGATTACCACCTCGGTGGGACGTGTACTCATCGCAAGGCCGACTAAAATGCCGAGAAATAGACTTCGTTTTGGACTCGGATCTTTTTGCCAATTTATAAATGCGTTTAGTATGAGAGCCAACTGAAAGAATATCAGTGTATGTGGCATAGCTACAGCTGACGTACTTTGATGAAAGAAATTGGTTCCAATCGTTATGGTGATAATTGTCAATGCCACGATTTTATGATTAAAAAGCTTTTGTAAAGCCTTTCTTACCAGAAGCAGTCCCAAACATGCATAAGTAAGATGAGCTGATACTACAGCCCAAAAATACGGTCTTGAAAACCCATCCACAGGGTAATCGGACCCTAGAGCGAATAGATGACCAATTAAGAAAAAGGGGAGATAAAATATGGCCCATCCTACTGGATATTTGATTACCCAATTTCCTGAAGGACTTTTATGACCCTGATAGAAGGTTGGAGAATTCTTGTAAGTCTCTATTATGTTTTCAACTATAGAGAAGTCTTCAATTCTAAGGTCTTGATGGATAATACTTAGAGGAAGGTATAGATAATAACCAAAGGCATCCCAGGACATGGGATTATATGGTAAAGAGATGAAAAGGGTCTTTCCTAAAACTATAGCAATGCATAGCAATGTAACAATAAGTGAAAACCGCTTATTATCCCATATGCCTGAAGAGGTATTCAATTTCTGGGTCGAGTAGTGCGTTGCTCGATTCTCTTTTCGTAATTGACTCCCTTAAAGATTCTTTGAACAAATATCCCAGGAGTTTGAATTTGGTTGGGATCAAGTTCTCCAGGAGCCACCAATTCTTCTACTTCAGCTATTGTGATTTTCCCAGCCATAGCCATAACGGGATTAAAATTTCGAGCAGTTCCTTTGTAAATCAAGTTTCCTTCGGTATCTCCTTTCCACGCTTTTACAATGGCAAAATCAGCTGTTAAGGCAGATTCTAGAATGTGTGGTTTACCATTAAAGTCTCTAACCTCTTTGCCTTCTGCCACCTCTGTGCCAAATCCAGCTGGTGTAAAGAAAGCAGGTATGCCTGCGCCACCGGCCCGACATCTTTCAGCTAAAGAACCTTGAGGGATAAGATCAACTTCAAGTTCTCCGCTGAGCATTTGACGCTCAAACTCATCGTTTTCACCAACATAGGATGAAATCATCTTTTTGATCTGTTTTTTTTGAAGTAACAAACCCAAACCAAAGTCATCTACTCCAGCATTATTAGAAATACATGTTAAGCCAGAAATTCCGGAGTTTACAAGTGCAGCGATGCAGTTTTCCGGAATGCCACAGAGTCCAAAGCCTCCAAGCATTAAGGTCATATTATCTCTTATTCCTTCAATGGCTACTTCAGCATTTTCTACTTCCTTATTCATTTATTTCTTTTTTGATCTTAATCAAAGATTCCTGGTTCCTCCACATTACCTTCTATTGATGGGCCTTCATCTACATCCTCATCTCTTAGGCAATCTAATTCTTTCTTAATCTTGTCGTTTGGAGCTTCAAAGTCTTCTCGAGATATGTCGATAGAGCTGTCCTCATAAACTTTGTTCATAAAGTAACCGAATATCGGTAGTGCCATATTTGCTCCTTGACCATAGTAGGTGCTAGCAAAGTGAACACTTCTGTTTTCAGCCCCCACCCAGGTACCGCAAACGAGGTCAGGAGTGATACCAATAAACCAACCATCTGAATTATTTTGAGTGGTACCTGTCTTTCCGGCTAGTGGATACTTAAAACCTGCATAGGGCCGTTTTTTTGTCTTAGCTCCTCTAATTCTTACACCTGTTCCCATTCTATACCCCAAAAATGTTCTGGAACCCTGAGCTCTCAATTCTCTGCCCATATCACCCATACACTCATTGTAAACTCCATCAGGAACACCTTTCATCAATTCTAACATTTTGTATGCATTCTCTGCATCCATGGCTTCATTTTTTTCTGGAACAACCTCCAAAATGGGTCTGCCATTTTTGTCTTCAATTCTAGTAATAAAAGTAGGCTCAATCCACTCACCTTTATTGGCAAACATTGCATTTGCTCCAGTCAATTCCATAACTGATAAGTCAGCAACACCAAGGCAAAGCGAAGGCACGGGTGCCAAATAACTTTTAATCCCAGCTTCTTGGGCAAAGTCAACAACGGCCTGAGGACCAAATTGCTTCATAATATATGCCGTAATAGTGTTCATTGAATTTGCCAATGCATACTTTAGAGAAACATTACAACCATAGATGCCGTCTGAGTTTTTTGGACAGTATTCTGGTTGGCCATCAGGCATATCAAAGCAGGTCTTGACATTCGGTACTTCATCACATGGGAGCATATTGTTTTGTATTGCTAAAGCATAAACAAAAGGTTTAAAAGTTGATCCAACCTGTCTTTTACTTTGAGCCACGTGATCATATGCGAAGTGCTTCTTGTTAATGCCTCCAACCCAGGCTTTGATGTAGCCAGTGTGTGGATCCATCGCCATAAAGCCTGCTTGCAAGAAGCTTTTATAATACCGAATAGAATCCATAGGTGACATCGTGGTGTCAATTTCTCCACTCCATGTAAAAACCTTCATTGGAACAGGTTTTTCAAATGCCTCAATAATCTCATCTTCTGTATAAATTGGTGAACTGTGACCGCAGTCATCTGCTGAGCACATAATCACTTTTTTTCCGCCCTCAGTCTTCTCTTTTAGGAATTTGCCTCTTCTACCGCAATTCGCACACTCATTACCAGACATAATTCTGAACCTTGAAGTACGCCTCATTGATGAAAGAAGAATATTATCAATTTCCCTTTGCGAAAGGTGTCTATCAAATGGTGCATTTTTCTTGCCCTTCATCGTTTTGAAGAAATCATTTTGAAGCTCTTTGCCAAGGTGTTCAGACACAGCCCATTCACCATATTTTTGCATTTTGGAATTGAGAGTAGTGTAAATTTTTAAGCCATCTCTATAGATATTGTATGCAGTGCCATCAGCCTTACGATAAATAAGATCGCCATTTTCATCTTCTTCTTGTAAGAGAGAGGTTACCTTGGCTCTGAGAATCTCCCTGAAATATGGAGCCAATCCCTCTTTATGATCAATACTTTGAAATAGAAGCTCAATATCTAGAACCTTAAGAGAATCATATACCGCCTGATCCAATTTACCATTGCGCACCATTTGACCCATCGCTACGTTTCTCCTGTTTTTAGTCAACTCTGTTCTTCTCCTCGGATTGTACATCGTAGGGTTTTTTAGCATTCCAACAAGCATCGCTGCCTCTTGGACATCTAAATCCTTACAATCCTTGCTGAAATAAATTTGAGCGGCCGTTTTGATGCCAACAGCGTGATAGTTGAAATCAAATTTATTGAGGTACATCGTAAGTATTTCTTTTTTGGTGTACTGCTTTTCAAGTCTTATCGCAATTACCCATTCTTTGAGCTTTTGTATAACTCTTTTATAAAAACTTCGAGTCTTTTTATGAAATAGCATTTTTGCTAATTGCTGAGTAATTGTACTCGCTCCACCCTTTGAA
This sequence comes from Flavobacteriales bacterium, assembly GCA_022763165.1. Classification (GTDB taxonomy): domain Bacteria; phylum Bacteroidota; class Bacteroidia; order Flavobacteriales_G; family JALEGO01; genus JALEGO01. Next base: position 3,163 of record JALEGO010000630.1, on the reverse strand, counting down.
CCAAGGAAAACTACAGCTCTGGCAACCCCTTCTGGGTCTATGCCACTATGAGTGTAGAACCTTTCATCTTCTGTGGATACCAGAGCATTGACTACATGCTCAGAAATGTCTTCATATTTGGCGTTGGTTCTATTCTCGCGAAAATAAGTGCCCATAATCTTGCCATCACCGGTAAAGATTTGTGTAGCGAGATTGGTTTTAGGGTTTTCTAAATCTTCAAAAGTAGGAAGCTTGCCAAGGTAGCCGTTTGAAATAAAGATCATTACAAGCACGAAGCTCAATATGCCTACAAAATAAAGTGTCCAAAAAGCAATGACGTATTTCTTATACTTCATGAGAAAATTTTTGGCTTTAAAACGAAGTTAACAAATATAACAGATGTTATATCAAACCAACATATCAATATTATATTGCTAGGACCAAAAAGAATTATGAAATTTTAGGAATTGAGCCTTAGTTTTGCGCTCGGAAATTTTGCTTAAATCGCCACTTTTGATCAGCAACTAGATACTTAAGTTCATTAAACTTAATCAAATCCTCATCTTGAAGGTAGAACTCCTCTAATTCAAGCAAATACTTTTGAGCATCTTCATATCTATGAATCCAAAGATTGTTTTCAATAAGACTGAAATAGGTCACTTTACTCAAATCGTCTGCGACATCAACAAGTTTTTTGTTTTGCTCTATTTCTACCAAGTACCTTTCATAAATAGCAATAGCTTTGATGAGAGAGTCTTTGGAAGCCAATGCTTGAGTGCTTAGATTTAATAAAGCTCCTTTAGAAAGACTTGTAGCATAATTGTACTCTTGAAAAAGATTCTTCTTATAATCAATATTGTAAAACACAGTCTGACGCTTTTTCTTGCTAAAACCATATTCATGGTTTAACACGTTGTAAACAGCATTCATATTCTCTGTAAGCAACATCCAACAGGCCTTGTCTAATTCTTTTTTTCTGTGTCTTTTACCATCAATTTTATCTAAGGCAAAATTAAACCTCCTAGCATCAACGGAAATGGTGGTGTCTTTAATCTTAGATTCATGACTGTAAACCTTAAGATGAACTGGGTATTGGATAGAGGTTATAATCATATTTTTTGGTCCATGTACAACCTCCGCGACTAAACCTTCAGTGCTTGCGTGAATTTCAAGATCTGAATTGTCTGATTTATTCTTTCCATTGATCACTAAAAAGTCGTTTTCTTCAGAAAAATTTTGATGTAAGGGTTGAAAATACTTTTTGCTCTCATCAATTGTGTTGTCAACAGCACCACTCTTTCTATATGCATTTTGAGCTGCAACTTCTTTGGCGGCCAATGCTTTTCGATAGTCATGTCTTTCCTTTCTTAGAGGATCAGCGAATGAAAAATCTAAAGAAGCAGAATAATTTAGATTACCATCATTTTTTTCAAAGTTTGGGAACTGAATGTAGCTGAAATCAACAGAAACGGGTTTGATTGTTTGACCCGTTGCACAAGATACAGAACATAGAATGGCCAGCAGAAGATTGAGTTCTTGTTTAAACATTAGATTGATTTCGAAAAGGTATTCCCATAAAAATAGCATAATTTATTCTAATTTGCAACCCTATTAATAATGGCAAAAAAGAGGCTTTTCCAGAACAGGTTAGTTATTTTACACTTAAGCCTGTTGATCTATGTTGTAGCGCAGTTTATCTGGTGGGCAATCAGCATTTTAAAACTCAATTTGGCTTTGTCTGAATTTAATGCAGATATAGATTTTGAGGCGAAAGCTTACATGGTTTTAGGGGAAGGAGTTGTCTTTTTACTGATTCTTTCCGTGGGTACTTTTTTTGTTTTTAGAGCTTTTAAAAAGGAAGTTCAATTGTCTAAATTGCAGAATAACTTTCTCTTAGCAGTCACTCATGAGTTTAAATCACCCTTGGCATCATTACAACTGAATTTGCAGACGTTAAGAGATAAGACAGTCAATGAGGAAGATGAAAAGAGGATGCTGGAAAGTTCATTGAGTCAGACTTATCGCCTCAATGATTTAGTGAACAATATTCTTGTTTCTACTCGACTCGACTCCGATCAAGTCCAACCTGTTTTGGAAAGGGTGGAAGTGGAAGATGTTTTAATGAGTTTGATAAAAACTTCACTTACAGAGAAAAATCAAAAGCGAATACGATTTGAGGCACAACCAAATATTCAAAAATTTCCACTAGATGTTGAGCTATTTAAATTGACTATGATTAACCTTATTGACAATGCTCTGAAATACTCAGAAGGTGAAGTTGAGGTTTCTTATTCATTGAAAAATGAAAATTTGACAGTAAAAGTCGTTGATCAAGGTGATGGTATTCCAAAGTCAGAATTGAAAAACATCTTCAACAAATTTTACCGAATTGGTAATGAAAGTACAAGAAAAAAGAAGGGTAGTGGATTGGGCTTATATATTGTTCAGCAACTTTGTGAAATACAAAATGCTATTATTCAGGTGACCTCTAATCAAACAAAAGGAAGTACTTTTGAACTTACAATTTCAAAGTCAATTGAATAGGAAATTATTGTTGTTAATTCTTGATGGTTGGGGAATCGGTGATCGCTCGAAATCTGATGCTGTATTTAATGCTGAAACACCTGTTTTTGAAGAGCTTTTGAATAAATATCCACATTCTACCTTAAAAACTTCAGGCCTGGATGTCGGATTACCAGAAGGTCAAATGGGAAATTCGGAGGTCGGACATCTGAATATAGGTGCAGGTAGAGTGGTTCATCAAGATTTGGTTAAAATCAACAATGCCATAACCGATGAAAGTTTTTCTCAAAATTTAGAATTGCGCAAGGCAATTGAATATTGCGTTGAACATCAGAAACCCATTCATCTAATGGGCCTTGTATCGGATGGAGGTGTGCATGCCTCACAAGAACACCTACATTATCTGTGTAAAGTTCTAAATGACACTGATATTCCACAAATATTTATTCACGCTTTTTTAGATGGAAGAGATACGGATCCGTTATCTGGTAAAGGCTTTATTAGTCGCCTTTTAGACGAGATTCGCAATTATCAAAAAGTGCATCTTTCATCAATTGTAGGTAGATATTTTGCGATGGATCGAGATTTGAGATGGGGTCGAACAAAAAAAGCGTATGAATTGCTCTTAAATAAGGAGGGGGATAACCATGAGGATCCTCTC
>JALEGO010000629.1 GCA_022763165.1 Flavobacteriales bacterium | reverse complement strand
TACAATTTAAAAATTTGATTTTAAGCGACTTACGTGTTAATAGTCTTTTTAAAATCGATCACCAATTAGATCAAGATCTACACGGAATGGTTGAATTTCGGGAGGAGTTTAGAATGGAATTGATGATTTAAAACAGGGCCTTAAACAATGAAGCTTGAATTTTTTGGAAGTTTCACTTAAGCCTCTGTCTTCAATACGTCTTGAAACATTCGCAGATACCGATTTTTTTGTGAATCGACCGAGTATTGCTCCAAAACAGTTTTTCTTCCCATTTCAGAGATACTCTTAAGTTTACTCGGGTTTTCAATTAAATCACAAATGCTAGCAAACCACTCATCTTCGGATACTGCTAAAACTCCATTGACTCCTGTCTCTATTATATCAGCATTGACTCCAACTGGTGACATTATAGTGGCTATTTCTAAAGCCATGTATTGTAGGCCTTTGAGGCCACACTTTCCTTTTGCCCATTCATCATCCGGTAAAGGCATGAGTCCGATATCTATTTCACAAAGCTCTTTAACTTCTCCATCTTTTCTCCATGCAATCCCTTTAATACCAAGCTTCTCATTAACATAGGACCCATCACCAATTACTTTAAAATATATTCTTTCACCGAATTTATCCTTCAATCGCTGTAAAAGAGGCTCTACGAGTTTGAAGTGTTCGATTGTGGTGATACTTCCACTCCAACCAATGCAAATTCTGTCGTCTGATTTCTCCGGATTTACTTTCTTATACTCTTCAGTATCAATGGTGGTAGGAATAATTTCTACTGAATCATTGAAGCCTTTGGCGTAAGATGCTAGATAATCATTTCCAGCAATCACAAGGTTCGCCATTTTAATAAGCTCCTTCGTTTTATTTGGGTTTTTTAGCCAACCAAACATCTTGTTGCTTTTAGATACGGAGTGTATCCAAATTGCATCGTCAAAGTCAAATATAAGTCTAGACTTTTGGCTTATTTTCCGCTCAAAATAAGTCGAGCCCAACATGAATCCCTCTCGTTGGACAAAAATAATGTCATAGTCCTGGGACCTTTTGATTTCCCGTCTACGTTTTGAGATACTTTTCATCAGTATCTTGAATTTGCCTACAAAGTTTCCTGGTTTGTAGAATATCTTATCATCTTCTGGCCCCAAAAGCCATGAGAACTCATACTCAAATCCATTTTCTTCTAAAAAACTAAGGTACTGTTCAAACCGAAACCTTTGTGAGGGGGATCGATCAGGTCTGTGAAGCGTTAAAAAGAGAACCTTTGGCATTTTAGTTTTCTAGCCAGACTTGTGGTAATTTATCTAAAATCTCGATATTCTCAAAAGTGGTGCTTTTCCTTGCTCCAACAGATTTCGCCCAATCCGCCATTAAACCCACTCCAGATTTTAGACTAACAAAGTCACTATCGCTAATTGAAAATACTGACTTTACTTTGCTATGGTCGCTGTAGGCATCTACCACTTCGTTTCTAGCAGGCAAATATCTAATTTCAGGATCAGCGCCCAATACTTCACTAATAGTAGTGGCCAATTCATTCACAGTATAACTTTGATCGGCCCCAATATTGAAGATTTCGTTATAAGCCGCTTTAACTTGAACCGAATTTGCGATGTGGGGTGCTACATCTTTAATATAGCTAAAAGCACGAGTTTGCTTTCCATCTCCAAAAACTGTCAAAGCCTTGCCTTGCATAATTTGATTCATGAAAATACCAACAACATTGCGATAACGATCACCTATATTCTGATATTCTCCGTAAACATTATGAGGCCTGAATATGATGTAGTTTAAACCAAACATTTCATGTGCGGCTTTCAGGTCTTGCTCTACAGCCAATTTTGCAACTCCATAAGGATCTTCAGGCAAGGGCACGGTATCTTCATGCATTGGTAGCTGCCCTGCTCCATATACAGCAATTGAAGAAGTAAACACGAAACACTTTACTTCCGACTTTATTGAAGCATTAATCAGATTTATGCTCCCTATCAGATTATTATTGTAATTAAACCTTCTAATAAAATGGCTCAGTCCCTCAGCTGCATATGCTGCAAGGTGATACACATAATCAAACTGATGCTCCTCAAAAATCTGATCAACCAAACCTTGATCTGTTATTGAACCTTGGATAAAGGTTGAAGCTGTATTCACATTCTCAATGAACCCTCCACTAAGATCATCTAAAACAACAACCTCATGATTTTGTGCGAGTAGTTCATTCACCACATGTGCACCTATAAATCCGGCTCCCCCGGTGACCAAAGATTTTGGCATTACTTTCAGTTAAATTCAATTGCAATTATATGGAATCTTAGGTTATTGATGGACATCTGGAATTAGAAATATGGTATTTTTGTTCAGTAATTAAATTTCATGAGAAGAAAGTTGTTCATCGCTTATTTAGAATTCATAAAGAGAACCGGGATGGTTGGAAAAGGCCGTACTCTGAATATCCTAAGCGGTCCACTAAAAGGAAAAAAGTGGTATTTCAAAAAAGATTCCTCAAATCAATATATTCTTGGCATTTATGAACAAGAACTAATTGAATTCTCTCTAGGACTAATGCGAAAACAAAAGAATCCTGTTGTCTATGATATCGGTGCTCACCATGGCTATTTCAGCCTTTTATGTTCAGCTTTTGATCAATCTACTGTTTATGCATTTGAACCACTTCCCAGCAATTTTGATGTACTTCAAAAAAATCTCAAAGCAAATCATATAGAAGGACAACTCTTAAATATAGCGATCTCAGATAAGCCAGGAAGTGTTGAATTTAGCCTATCTCCGAATAGTTTCGCGAATACATATAAAAGTGAATCTTCGATGATTAGAAATGGCCATGAAACCATCAAAGTTCAAACTGATAGCATCGACAATCTTGTTTTTCAAGGTCAACTTAAACCTCCAACTTATCTTAAGGTTGACGTTGAAGGGGCTGAGCTCGATTTATTAAAAGGAGCTCATAAAACTCTGACAGTTCATGATCCAATAATTCAGTTAAGCACCCATGACTGTCATGTTCCCGGGATCACTGACTTGTGTCTTCTGGAGCTGGAAAAATTAGGATATAAACCCTTTCGGAATAAAGAAGTAAAAGCACAAGGTCACGCAGACTTTTTCTTAAGTAAGAACTAGACTTTATCCAGCTCTTCATATACTTGACTGTAAAAATCTACACCTTTTTTCAGTGAGAAATAATCCTTTGCAAACCCTCTCAAAGCATTTTTATCTGTTCCTATCAGGTGATTCAATATTTGAACGTTTGGTTGACTTTTAAAATCCATCACCATTCCTCCCCCCTCATATTTGCTAAAAATAGATTCTACATCGCCAATATTCGGTTTAGATATTACTGGTATTCCAGATGCCCAATACTCACCCAACTTTGTTGGACTTCTTCCGATAAGAGAATACTTTGTCTTATAAAATATTATGCCAAAATCAGCCGCCATAAGGTACTCCCCAACTTCCTTATAATCAGCTGACACTACGTGAAAACTACTGACATCAGCGGCTTGACACTCTTGCCTAATAGAGGCATGGTCTGTTCTGGTCACAATTAACAATTGAAGATTAGACAAGTAAATTTTCAAATTTTTATAGAGGGATAATAGTTCCTGAATGGGATAGTTACCTCCAAGAGAACCTGAATATACCATTACCAAAGAGTCTTCATCAATATTCAGTGATTTTCTCATTTTCAAACGAACAGCTGGATCAAATGCTTTGAAATTTTCGAAATTCACACAAGTCGGAACAACTCCTATTTTTTCTTGGGGTAAGCCAAATTTTTGAACGATTTCACTCTTACCAACCTCTGTAAGAGAAATAGTTTTATCAGAGTAGTTAAAAAAATCTCGTTCTCTATTTTTGAAATACTTATAAACTGGCCCAAAGATTTTACCCCATTCTCCTGCATCAATTTTTTCGTCCGGCCACCAACCCCGCATATCAAAAATGAATTTTATCGCTGACATTTTCTTTTTCAACCTCAATCCCAATAGCGCTGTTATATAACCCCTACAATGTATGATGTCAACATCGTTCTGAGATATAAGCTTCAAAAGAACTTTCCAACCAGCCCGCAAATCTTTTAAAGTAGATAGAACTGGAGGGCTCTTATGATATGGAAGGGGTATCCAATTGATATTTGCCTCGGTCAACAAACCTTTAATTCTATCCTTATGCTTCTTGAATGCCTCCTCCTTCTCAAAACTGATTAAAGATATATCATGTCCTTGTTTACTTAGTTGGGCCAGGTACTGTACCACCTGTGACTCTCCTAAAGGATCCGTCATTCCGTCATATGAGAGGTACACAATTTTCGACACAGCGATGGATTAGTTTCCTAAACTTTTAGTGCTCCCTCAAGAGCATACCATTCCTTGAACTTTAAGATACCCTCAAAAAAAGATGTTTGAGGACTATAATTCAAGAGTTTTTGGGCTTTACTTATATCAGCATAAGTGATATCAACATCCCCGGGTTGCTTAGCAACATATTCCAACTCTGTTGGACCGAAAACTTCAAATAGTACATCAATCATTGACTTCAGGGTAATTGGATTTCCATTACCAAGATTCATTATTTCATACAAGCCTTTAGATTTACCTACTAGATCAATAGATGCTTCTATACCAGAAACAATGTCGTCAATAAAAGTATAGTCTCTTGAAGTAGATCCATCCCCGTACACCTGTATAACTTGTTGATTAATAATTTTATGTACAAATTTATGAATCGCTAGGTCTGGACGTTGCTTTGGACCATAAACCGTAAAAAATCGAAGATTAATCACATCGAAATCAAAAAGATGGTGATAAGTATGGATTAATAATTCACATGATTTTTTTGTACTGGCATATGGAGAAATAGGCTCGCTAACATCTGCATCTTCTTGAAATGGGATTTCCTTGCTATTTCCATAGATTGATGAGGAAGAAGCAAAAACCAACTTGCGTATACCCTTGTTTCTCATGAACTCCAAGACCCTTTGGGTTCCCATGACATTTACTTCTAGAAAGTCCACCGGATTATTGACAGAAGGCAACACTCCAGCCTTAGCTGCAAGATGAACAACAATATCCACAGGCTCTTCCAAAATCTCAAAATCATCTCTACAGATATCGAATTCTCTAAAGGTAAAATTCTGGTGATCAATGAATTCTGCGAGGTTTTTTTCTTTGATGTTTCTGGGATAAAAATCATCAAAATTGTCGAGACCCATGACTTGAAATCCTTGTTTCAATAGTTTCGACACCAGGTGAGAACCAATGAAACCTGCACAACCGGTAACCAAGACAACTTTTTTCTTTTCCATGTTTACGAGCTCGCGAAGTTAGGAAATTCGAAGATCTTGTTCTAATTACTTGAATAAGAATAATACAATTTCTTCAGCTCCAAACAATATTTAGAGGGAGAATAAGCCTCCCCGACTTTTAATGAATTGGATGAATATTCTTTAAGGATATCTTTATTTTTCTGAATTTCATTAAGCTTAAGAGCCAAATCTTCGGCCTGATTGTATTTGAAAAAAACTGCATGACCCTGTGTTACTTCATGAAACTCTTCCAAATCATTTAACAATAGCGGCAATCCAGACCTCATTGCCTCAATTATTGTTAGAGGCATTCCTTCATGAAATGACGTCATCATAAAAAGATCAAATTTTGCCAACAACTCAGAAGTGATGAACTCTATTCCGGCCAGTTTAACGTTCAAACTTTCCTTTGCAATAATCTCTTCCAAACCAGACCTCAAATCGCCTTCTCCATAAATTGTTACATGTATATTGGAGTTTTTGGCCAGTCCAAGTCCTTCTAATGCCAGATGATGGTTCTTAGATTTTCTCAAGTTTCCAACCATAACAATTTTCAGATTCTCGCTTGAATCATACTGATATTCCTTCTTAAATCGTGGATGACAGAAATTGTAAATTACCTCGTAATTCGTTATTACAGGTTGATGCTTTACAGTCTGATTTTTTACCTCATTCGAAATGAAGACAATTAAATGCTTAGACCTGTAAGTCCATCTATCGAGAATGTTTCTCCATTTTGAGGGACTTGTGCATTTCGGACCATAATAATGATTGTGATACGTGGAAATTAAACCAACAGATTTAGGTTTTGACAGCCTCGCAAATAAACTGGAGTCATGCTGGTGCGCATGAATAACATCAATCGATTTTGATTTAATCAATTTCTTTAAGCCAAAAATTTTGGGAAGCACGTTTTTCTTTGAAAGTTCTAAACAGAGAACCTCACAATCCTTATGAACCTGTTCTTCAAGTTTTCCTTTAGCATAAAGACATACTAGCGTATGTTCAATGTCTGGATGTTCTTCTATAAACTGATTAATGGAATTCTTAAGGAGCTCTTCTGCTCCCCCCACCACTAATCTATCAATTATATGAAGGACCCTTAGTTTTGCCATGAAATTTTGCAAATATATTATAAAGCGTTTTCAATGGGTATGAAACTATTAGTTTCCCTATTGTGGCAAAATTTGGACCTCTTCTTTGTCCTAGATGATTGTACTTAAAAACTCTTCTGAACAAAACATAGAACAGCAAATTTTCCATATCCTTGGAAGACCAAAGCTTTTTATTGATTACATATTCCAAAGGATTTTCGGACTTTGGGTCAACGCTAGACTTTTGAAAGGAGTTCTTTACTCCAGTCATTATTCTTAATTTATCTGAACCGAACTTGTGAAAATCACCTACCGATTTTGCGGCCTCATGCATTCTTATGTTTGACAATACTTCGTCACAATACTGTATACCCTCAAATCCATACTTCATGATGTATCGCGTCCAAATGTCATGATCCATCATATAATGTAAGCTCTGTTTCAAGGGAGTGAACTCTTTAAAAATTGAAGCCCTCCAAAAGGTGGAGGGTTGCATAAATTCTGAAGATGCCAATGAGCTGGGTAAAGGTGGCTTAATTGATGATGTTCTTTTTAAGAAATGGCTTTGATCAATATTGTGAATCCGACTTTTGCCACACAAGATGTTCGTGTTGCTATCTTGAAAATAATTGGCAATGGTAAACAAGCTCTTTCCCTCTAACCAATCATCAGAGTTCACCCAATTAATGATTTCTCCAGTAGATTTTTGAATCCCCTTATTGATCGCATGGCTTTGACCTTCATCCCTCTCAGAGACCCAATATTTAATGTGTCCTGAAAATTGCTTAATAATATCAACTGATTGATCAGTGCTACCTCCGTCTATTACAATGAGTTCCAAATTCGGATAGTTTTGATCAATACATGATCGCAGCGTTTCTTCAATAAAAGCTCCTTGATTAAAAGATGGTGTAATTATGGAGATTATAGGATAATCCATGTCTTATTGAACTGAAATGCCTTTTGCAATTAATTCCTTGGTCTGATTCATGTGTTTTTGAATTAATTCTTGCGTTACTAAAATAATCACAGCTCTGAGCATCAATCGATCGTAGGGTACATTTGCGGCAACCAAATTTTTACGGATGAAGCCTCTCCAACTTGGCGGTATTTTCTTTTTCAGATAGGCCAATTTGGAAGTATCCAGTTTTTGAACAGCTGATAGCTCGCAGTTCTGAATCAGTTCATCAATAATAGATCTTGGAATGATTCCGGAATCTTGATGTCTCAATAAAATACTCCTGAAGGCTTTTCTTACAGCTTCGTTTTTAAGAATCTGCTCAATTGGCCATAGTGCATTGTGATGTGCAACAGGAATATCCATCATCGCTTGAACTTTTCCTTTTAAAAACTTTTTGTTTGCCCTGTCTTTAGTAGGCAAAGCCAAAAATTTTAAGAAAAGCTCAGGAAACAATAGAGGTGTCACGACACTGACATATGGGCTTACCCCAAAGTTCAATGGGGCCATCAAATGAGGGATCCTATAACTGCTGTAAAGACGATCTCTCCAATCCGGAATTGCTTCACCTTTTTGAATTTGATATTCCTCTATTCCACTCCATTTGTCCTCATTATAATCTAGAACGTTGGTCCAAGCGCTTGTCTTGCTGAAGTCATCAAGAAAGGTCAATCCAACCAGCCTTCGGATCTCTTTTTCTGTATTCAAATCCAAAGCTCCAAACACCTCTTCTCCGCGAACCAAATAATCGGTGTGCTCACCAATTCCTCTCCAAGAATGCATTTGATCAACATAAGCGGAATAGTGATCCACTCTTCCTTCAGTATTTAGAATGTATTGGTTTAGTGAGCTTTCTTGATGCTCGAGAATATCGATGTTAGCAATATGATGTTGCAAACCATATTTTCTGGCCACTTGTCTTGCAATGTCTACATCACTTCCCTCCACATCCATTGATCGCATTCCCCAGGTCACAGCTTGATTGATGTTCAGATCTTTAGCGAAATGTGCAAAAATCCGACTGTCATATCCGCCAGACAACCCGATTGAGGTTCGACTATTAAAATCCAACTGGGTAAGTATATTTTCAAGCTCTATTTGAAAATCAAAACTACCATTGGATTTAACCTTTTTCCGGCTTGACTTCTTTTCAGAACTCAGTTGCCAATTCTTGGTGTCAAATCTTAGATGTGTATCAGGAGGGATGAATGCAATTCTCTTATCCCAACTTGTTTTGGGTTTCAATGTACCAGAAGCTAACATCCATGCAATATTGACGTCATTTCTTACGTATTCCTCTAAGATCGCATTGATGGCAAACTGAGAGTTTGAAATAATGAATTTCTCAGAATCTAAATAATAACAAATGGAGTGGCTTCCTAATAAATCCGAATGTGCATGTAATGTGCCATCCACGTTTCTAATAAAGCCAAATGCC
>JALEGO010000628.1 GCA_022763165.1 Flavobacteriales bacterium | reverse complement strand
GATATCAACCTTAAAGATGGTCTAAGCATCAAATATTTATCACAATTTGATGATATCACTTTCAAAGTGATTTTTATTACCGCTCACGACAACTATGCAGTAGATGCTTTTAGACTTTCAGCAACCGATTATCTATTGAAACCAATTGATCCCGAAGAATTTCAACAAGCCATTCAAAAAATCAGAATGCAGAAAGCATTGAAAGTAGATGTCCTAAACCAAATGTATTCAGATGAATCCAATGTTGAAAACCACAAAATTGTTCTAAATACGCAATCGGACATTTTTGTTTTGCCTGTCAAAGAACTCATGTATTTAAAAGCCGAGGGCAGTTACACAACTTTCTATTTTCTCGATCAAAAAATTGTAGTATCCAAAAATCTTAAAGAGTATGAGGGACCTCTCCTGAAAAGAGGCTTTTTTAGGTCTCATCATTCGTATTTGGTTAACTTAAGTTTTGCTCGAAAGTTCAACAAAGATCATAGCACTATTGACTTGGGAAAGAATATTTTTATTCCTGTCTCTTCCAGAAAAAAGGATGCTCTATTGAACGCTATGCGTTTGTCATAACACTTATCAATTTAACGATAAAGAGTATCAATTTTACGGGAACGACTATCAATTTATCAAGCGGAAGGTCTTGCTACACGGTAGTTTTGTAGCTCAAACATTCCGTAATGAAAAAAATCACAGCTCTTTTAGTTCTTCTCTCCATTGCATTTCAATTTTTTGCAACGCAGCATTCTATCTCAAACTTAAACGACAGTGGGCAAGGAAGTCTCAGAGATTTAGTCAGTAATAGTTCTGTAGGAGACACCATTCATATTCCTGAACAATATGCGAATGATACAATCCAATTGACTTCAGGGGTAATACCCATCAACAGCGAATTGGTCATTTTGGGGCCAACTACAGGTCATCTCACTATAGATGCAAATTTGAATTCCAGGATCTTTTCGGTTACCGACAAAGCAACGATCAAGAATTTGCACTTAACAAGAGGCTCAACAGGAAGAGGAGGTGCTATTTATGCTACAGATAGTTTATATATCGAACACTGCTACCTCAATAAAAACGTTGCTACCGGAAGTGGCGCCATTGATGGAGGGGGAGCAATTATGGTGTATGGACCAACTGGTTACATGTATATGAATGACTGTTGGGTAGATAGCAATAGTGTTCCTAATACAAACAACCATGGAGGTGGAGGAATTTGTTTTAGCTCAAACCTTAATGGTAATAGTTCTGGTCTTATTGAAAATAGTTCTGTAACGAATAACTCGACATGGCTATACGGAGGGGGCATATATGTTTATTACTCGAATGTTGTCATTAACAATGTGACTATAAGCAACAATCACACTGATCAACGTGGTGGTGGGCTTGCGCACAATTGGAAAGGGTCGGTTCATATGAACTTCTGCACTGTTACCGAAAACTCTGCAGGTAGCACCTCTTTCAGTGGTGGAGGTTTATATTGCACCTCTTCCAATCCTCACATTTATATCAGCAATTCAATTGTTGAGAATAACATTGGAAACACTGGGCCAGATATGTTTTCAAACACCTCATTAATTAGCAGTTTAGGCAACAATAGCTTTGGTAGTCTCACAAATTCGGGGCTTACAACTTTGGCATCTGATACTTTAGCAATTGTAGGATTGAAGGACCTTGATTTTTACGGATGGCATATGCCTCTTCATCCATTTACTTGTGGTTCTTATGCTCAAGATAGAGGCGATACAACAAATAATGGCGTTACTTCTGATATGCTTGGCCAATCAAGATTTAATAATGGAAATCCAGATATTGGTGCATACGAGTCCAATGCTCCGAACTTATCTCTGCCATCAAGCATCGATACATGTGTACAGGATAGCATTTGGTTCGGTTTAAATGCACCATCAGATTCTGTGGTGTGGTATGATTTATCAGGAAATGTACTGGACAGCAATAATGCTATTGGTTCGTTTGTTCTAAACGTCAACCTAACCTTAGTCGCAGAAGCATGGGATGCTTCGAGATGCTTTGCGACCAAAGACACACTGGACATGCATGTAAATCCACTTCCAGGTGTATCGGTTGACATAGATACCGCCTGTCTTGGCAACTCCACATCATTTGACAATTTGAACACCTCTCAAAGTATCTATTGGGACTTTGATGCAGATGGTGTCATTGATGATTCCTTAAAATCAACCTCTTACACTTATGGGACAGCAGGCACTCAAACTCTCATCATAAATGTGATTGACTCCAATAATTGTTCAAACGCAGATACAGTATCTGTTCTTGTATACAATTCGGCCAATGCAAATTTCTCAACGACCAACCTTTGTGTTACCGATACTGTTGTCATTCAAGACAGTTCAACATTAAATTCTGGAACTTATTCGTGGGATTTTAACAATGATGGCACAATTGATCACACAGGTCTCACAGGGATAACTTTTACTTATGCCACAGCTGGGTCTTATGACATCAAACTGATTCTAAACGATATCTGTGGCCTAGACTCTATGATTCAAAGCATTCAAGTATTTGATCAAAATCCTTCAGCCTCTTTCACAATTGGAAATATTTGTGTGACAGATTCTTTGATTGCTGTAAACAACTCCAGTACATTCGGAAATCCTTCTTGGTACTGGGACTTCGATGGTGACGGGGTCACAGATCAGCAAATCAAAAACCCAATGCCATTCTTCTATGATTCCGTAGGAACCTACCCTGTAAAGTTGGTAGTCGTGGATGTTTGTGGCGTAGATTCAGCAGTACAAAACATTTCCATCTTAGGGCCGCCTCAAGCACAGTTTACGCTACAAAATATTTGTTTGAACGACACACTCCAAATCGTCAACAGCTCTACCTCACAACCCAATGGATCATGGCAGTGGGATTTCGAAAGTGATAATGTCGTTGATGATACAACACAGCACCCAAGCGGTCATATTTACAACACCGCAGCTTCTTACACAGTACAACTTATTGTCTCAGACATATGTGGGGCTGACACTGCTGAACAATTGTTGCAAGTTCATGATTTACCGCAAGCGTCAATCATTCAATCAAATGACACTTTGTTTCTTTCAAACACCAATTACAATCAAATATGGTATATAAACAACGCCATCGACTCATCAGAGATCAATTATTACATCATTCCACAACAAAATGGAGACTTTTTTGCAGAGCTTACTAATAGCTTTGGGTGTATGTCCTACAGTGATACGCTAAGTGTCATCAATGTAGGTATCTCAGATTTACGAGACAGCGAATTTTATGCGTATCCAAACCCAACCAATGGAATGGTATATTTTAACAAAACCTTTAAGAGAATTGACATTTACACTATGCAAGGAGCCCTTGTAAGAACTATAAAAAATGCCAATTCTGCTGATTTAGGAAACCTACAGAAGGGAACTTATATTCTGAGAACGGAACAAAAAGTAATCCAATTTATCAAAAGATAATCTCGATTCACGTTATTCTTCCTGAGCTATTCGGTCAAAGTTATTACATTTGGCCTTTGCAATGCAGGACCCAAAAGAGAATAAAGTTGACGATGAAATAAGCCTTCAAGACTTAAGGCTTTTTTTGTACAAAACGCTCCTCACGATTGAAGGAGTGTTTACTTTTTTTTGGAGCATTTTTAAAAAGAAGCTCCTCCTGTTGATTCTTTTCCTTGCTATTGGAGCTGGTATTGGATTTGGCATTCACAAATTATCCAAGAACGCTTACTACGCGCAAATGACCATCTCTTATTATGAATTGCATAATAAGATCTATGGAGACATGATCTCCAAACTCAACAGTTTGGTGAAAAACAAAAACTATACTAGCGTCTCCCAACTATTGGAACTACCAATAGAAACGTGTTTAGCCCTAAAAAAAATTGAGGCTTTTAACGTCAGAAATGAACCGCTTTTTGAAGATTTATCCTTCAATAAATCACCGATTTCCATTTCTATCAAGATTACTGATCCAACCTTGGCTAAGGACTTTCAGAATGCTATTATCAAATATCTTGAAACAAATCGTTTCATAGCTTCAAGAAAGGCGCTCCAAACAAAAAATCTTAAACAGGAATTAGCATATGTTGTAGACAAGATTCAGGTGATTGAAAACTTACTTAATAACCCTGAACTATTGTCTTCATCATCTAAAAAAGATGAAGAAGTCAGCACCATTTCAGATCTCCTGCAAAAAAGCAGAGAGTACTTTAGCAGGAAATTAGATATAGAAAGCACCCTTGAAATAGATAAAAAAATTGAGGTCATTGACGATGCTGTTGTCATTCAACACCCTACGTATGGCAGCCCGCTCAAAATGACAATTTTAGGGGCGGCCGTTTTCTTTGCTCTAGGGTTTCTCCTGTTGTCGGCAAAAACCTACAAAAAACAAGCTCAAGAAGAGTTTGGAAACGACATTTGAACGTTTTTCAGATTGAAATTCTCATTTTTTTAGTTACTTCAAGGGATGAAATTTGTCTCCCAACTTATTTTTTTGTTTGTTTACCTGAGTACATCCTGTCAAACTATGAATACCGAAGCTGAAACCAGTCAAAAACCAGAGCCCCATAAATTCACCAATGCGTTGATCCATGAGTCCAGTCCATACTTGTTACAACATGCTCATAATCCTGTAGATTGGCGACCATGGAATGAGGAGACTTTAGCACTGGCGAAAAAGCAAGATAAGATGCTTTTAATCAGCATTGGCTACGCTGCCTGCCATTGGTGTCATGTGATGGAACATGAATCTTTTGAAGATGAGGAGGTCGCTCAGCTGATGAACGAGTTTTTTATTCCAGTGAAAGTTGATAGAGAAGAACGACCGGATGTAGATCAAATATACATGTCTGCCATTCAGGTCATGGGACAAAATGGTGGTTGGCCCCTTAACTTTTTCGCACTTCCAGATGGAAGACCATTTTGGGGAGGCACTTATTTCCAAAAGCCAACCTGGATGAATATTTTACGAAAAGTGCACGCGGAATATATCAATAACAAAGACACCGTCATTAAATACGCAGATGAACTCACCAAAGGAGTTGTCCATTTAGACGATACCCGTTATAAGGCTATTGCCCCCAAATCTGATGTAAAAAGATCCGAGATTTTTTCCAAAAGCATCGAAAATTGGAAACAAATGATGGACAATGTAGAAGGTGGTCCAAAACGAGAACAAAATAAATTCCCTCTGCCAAATGCCTACAATTTTTTGATGAAATATGGCCACATTCGCGAAGATGCTGAAATTGAAAATCATATTAGGTTAACCTTGAAAAAATTAGCCTTTGGAGGGATCTATGATCAGGTTGGGGGAGGATT
The DNA here is from genome assembly GCA_022763165.1 of Flavobacteriales bacterium. GTDB lineage: Bacteria > Bacteroidota > Bacteroidia > Flavobacteriales_G > JALEGO01 > JALEGO01. The sequence continues at coordinate 7,805 of JALEGO010000628.1, read as the reverse complement.
TGCTCGGTATAGCGTTGACAAATATTGGAAAGTCCCACATTTTGAAAAAATGCTGTACGATAATGCTCAATTGGTGAGCTTATATTCTGAAGCCTACACCATTTATAAAGACCCTCTATATAAATCTGTTGTTGAACAAACAGCTGACTTCATCTTAAGGGAGCTCACAGATACTATAGGTGCTTTTTATGCTTCTTTGGATGCGGATAGTGAAGGCGAAGAAGGAAAATTCTATGTGTGGAGCAAAGAAGAGCTTAAAGAAGTCCTTCAAGATGATTATAAAATTGCAAGCGAATATTTTGAAATCAATCCAAATGGCTTCTGGGAGGGCAATTATATACTGGTAAGGGATAAGGCCTTGGATAAAGTGGCTAAGGACCTAAAGATGGATTCTAAAGATTTGAAGATCAAAATCCAGGAGATTCAAGAAAAGCTCCTCTCGATCAGAGAGGATCGTATTCGACCAGGACTTGATGATAAATCACTCTGTTCTTGGAACGCTTTAATGTGTGGTGCTTTTCTTGACGCTTACAGAACATTTGGAAACGAAGAGTATCTTGCCATAGCGAAAAAGAATTTGGAGTTTACTGAGCAATATTTTATTGATAATGACGGCCGTCTTTTTCACAATTATAAAAATGGAAAGAGCAGCATCAAAGGTTTTTTGGAAGACTATGCCCACCTAATCGCAACTTATATTAAGTATTACCAAACGGATTTTAAGCCTGAGGCATTAGCACAAGCCGATGCTCTCATGCAAGTTGCTATAGACGAATATTATGATGGTGAAGCCCATTTATTTTACTTCACTTCTAAAAATGGCGAACATCTGGTTTCAAGAAAATTTGATATCGATGATAATGTTATTGCATCTCCAAATTCTGTAATGGCAAAGAATTTGTATCTCCTATCTTATTTCTTGGATCGGCCAGATTATTTAGAAATGTCCAGAACAATGGTGTCTAAAGTGGTTGATGGAATGGATGTCACAAGGTATCCTTTGGGGTATGCAAACTGGTTAGAGGTTGCGAGCTTTGAAGCAAACTCCTTCAAGCAAGTTGTGGTAACAGGAGAAGATTTCAAGGAAAAAATTAAACAACTGGATCGGCAGTACATACCTTATAAAATATTAGTTGGAGCAACTAAAGAGGAAGGATCCGTCTTATTAAAACAAAAGCACTCTGAAGGCAAAACCTTGATCTATATATGTGAAAACAAAACTTGCAAATTGCCTACAGAAGATGTAAATGAGGCCATACAACAACTGAAAAATTGAAGTTATTCATTACCATATTATTATTGAGTTCTTTGTCATTTGCCAAAGCTCAAATGATGTTCGTTGCCCCAGAGCATCCCGAAGATGCATTGTACAGTAGTGCTTCGCATTTTAACTATGAGTTTATCAAAAGAAATAATATTCAAGAGATCAAAGGAAAACTATCCTATAAAGCGGATATGCAGCCCATTAAAGAAACAGAACAGGAAGTGGCTTATCAATTTGATCAAGAGGGACGACCAAAAATGTACTTCAAGTCATACCAAATCATGACAAACCCCCTAGACACGAATCTCGTTTATTACTACTTTGATGAAGAGGGAAAATGCGATTTGGTAAGAAGATCTGAGGGAAAAGGGTTTTTCACATACCATTACAAATATGATGATAAGGGTCGGGTGTCATCATATGAATACGTGAGCGAAAAAAATAGAAATACCGTTAAAACGAACTTCGAGTCTATCAAGAAACTCAGCATCTTTTCAGAGACCTACGAATACATCCAAGACGACAAAACCATAAAAAGCAGATATGTAATCAATGATATTGGTAAAAAATACAAAATTGAAGATTGGACCTATTCGGAAGAAGGAGATTTAGTAGAAAAAGGATTTAAGTACGTTGTCACAAACAAGGGTGAACGCATCAACTATCAATATGATTTCCAAGGCCGAATACTTCAAACCGAGATCACGTCTAACTTAAGTAAACTCAAAACCACAAGGATAGAATATGAATATGATGATATTGGCAATTTAATCAAAGAACTAACTTTCGTCAACGATAAACTGAAGTCTACCAAAGAGTTTCTGTACAATGATATTTTGCTTTTGGATGCACAACTCACTCGAAATGAGAAATCAGGTACTATTGAGATTATAAAGTATAGTTATACTTTTTATGAGTAAGTTGTCATTTGCGAAATACTGTTTATGGACATTATTGGGATTTTCATGTAATTCCGATAAGGGTTCAAGACAGGTGATAGAGGGGGATTATTTTAAATTCGAATCGCATATCAAGCCATCAATAACCACCTTACAATCTGACAGCTACCTAAAATTCAAACTTGATTTTCACACCTTTGAGGGGTACTTCATTAAAAAGAACCAGCCAAATCAGTTTCTTCCCTCTCCATGCAGTGATTACTCACAAAATGGATCATATGAAAGCATATTCAAAAGAAGCTTCAATATTCATACCATAGAAAAGGGTGATCAAACCCTAATTGACATATGCATTGATGATGATTATAGCGTTTATTTTCAAAATGTAAGCGATGATGATCTACCAAGCGTAAAGATTATTTATCGATCAATGCAAGTCAGAGATGACCCTAAGAACTCATGGGAAAGCTGAAACACTAATTCGTTATAATTTCTTAAAAATCAGTATTCCTAGGAAGGAATTCTTAGTTTTACAAACCATGCGCCTACTTATATTGCTTGTTTTTACTATTTCGATAACGGGTTGCCAAAAGAAATCAATTGACTCCATTTTATCTGGTTCAACATTTCACATGGACCGAATGTACTATGGAGGGTATTTTAAACGTCACGACAGTCTTATTTTTCATCAAATAAAAGATGGCTTTAAACTTGATCATTATTCGACCGGAATGAATGGAGAAAATCATGAGTCTTTCCTCATTAATCACCAATCATTTAAAGAAATTCAAAAGCATATTAAACCTCGTTCTTTTAAAAATCGTTTTAGCGAACATATCACCATGTTATACAACGCCAACGACACAGTTTATTTCCTTAAAGAGTCTGACTTTATTAAACTGATTGTGCAATCCAAAAACTCTTAATCTTAATACTATGAAAATAAAAACATTACTCTATTCCCTGATGGCACTGACAGTCATCACCATCAGTTGTAATTTGTTCGACTCAGAAAATTCCAGATTATCTGCAGACACCGACTTTAGCAGTTACGATAAACGTTCTAGACTAGGAGCACTGGAGCAACTTTTTCAGCAGGTTCTCGAAAAAGATGAGCCCTTGAAAGAACTTTTTGAAGAAACCGAAGATCTTACAAAAGCCGGCTATACTGTTAAAGGACCAATTGATCAATACTTATATTACAGCACGGAATACTATTCTGCCGCTGATGCCTATGCCAATCAAATCACGGATTCTTTGCTCAAGAAATTGATCACTAAAAAGATCAAGGTTCAAAAGGAAAAATATCTTCTCGGAAAACAAAATTTAGATACGAAGATCGATGATCACAATAAAAAGATCAATGAGGCGAATGATGCTTGGGTCGCAATTAAAGTGTTAACCACATTACCAAAAATTGATGAATTTCAAGATAAAAAGCCTGATTTGGAAAAATTAGATCAGCTCATCAAAGATTATGAAAAATTGATTGATGAATTGAAGAATAAACATGATCTTCAAAAAACATCATAAACCGTAAAATGCAATAGACCCTTATTGTTTGATCAACTTTTGACTGTAGATTTCACCTTTCAGATCAACCCCCTGGACAAGGTAAGTCCCAGAAGGAAAATGGCTTACGTCTAGTTGATAGATTGACGATTGCACCCTCTCTCCAAAGATTTGCTGCCCTGTTAAATTGAAAATTCTTATTTCATCAATTGTTTGATCAAATTCAATGTTTATATGTTCAGAGCACGGATTAGGATAAATGGTTAGTTCATTTATACGGTCATTAAGTGGGTCCGTTTTGGTTACTAGATTCTTGAGACTCCACAGCTCTCTTCCGTAATCCATATTTTCAGCGATAAACACGAGGTTTTGATTTGTAGCGCCCGTGATCTCAGGGTTTGATGACAAAGGCCCTGGGTTAACATCGTATGCAAGCACAGTACCACTCGAAGTCCCATCTGTTACCCATAACTCTCGCCCGTTTTTGATGTCATAGGCTGTAAAATATAGATAACCCTGATGAACGAAAAAAGAGTTACTGTTGTCATCAGCCCATTGATTGATTTCCATACTCGAGCTCCCCGGAAAAATATCCTTAACCATTTGCGTGCCAGCGGCTGTTCCATCTGAAGACCAGAGTTCGATATTATCTTCTGAATCTCTTCCTGCAAAGTATACTTTCCCATTAAATACGATCAAATCTCGGTCAAGACCATCTTCACTTCCAGGAAATACGTCTTTTACCATTATAGTGCCAGAAGTGGTTCCATCACTTTTCCAAAGCTCACGTCCTTCAGCATTCGTAGAAGCGGTAAAATAAAATTCATTTCCCATCACAACTGGTTTGGATGGCGCCCCTACGCCTGCAAAGCTTTTGAAATTAACTGTACCCAAAGTCGTTCCATCCGTTTTCCACAAATCCCAGTTGGAGCTATTCGTTTTGCCATCAAAATATACGTCCCCGTTAAACTCAAAATAATAATAAGGACCATCATGATTCCCGGTAAAACTAAATCCTTTCAGAAGACTTGTCCCTGAAGCAGTTCCATCTGACTGATGAACACCCCAATTGGCACTATTCCCATTATCAGAGAATGAGAAATACAGCTGATTGTTTGCCTTATAAATACTTCTACTCAAATTATTATTTATTGGAGCTGTCAAGTTCTCCATATTTCCTTGACTATCAATAGTCCAAACATCCTCATAAAATGTACTTATTGTGTCATAAGAGAAAAACACTGCCTTAGAGCCATAATCTACACCATTGAATATGAATGTTGGAAAACCTTGTTTTATCAAAGTATTATTGTTCCCGTCTGTCTTGTAAATATCAAAATCATTGGATGCATTTTGGATAGAGTAAAAAACATTGGAGTTATTAAAATTGAAAATTCGTGCGTTGTTTGTGTCTATTATTGTTGTTCCAAGACTATCGCCATTGGTCTTCCAAGACATCCACTTTGAATTTGAATTTCTGAAGGTAAAATAGATCTCGTTATTCCATTTATAAAAATCGTATGGATACATGGTCGTTGTGGAATTACCATACTTGACATCAGAAATCATTTGGGTCCCTCCTATAGTTCCATCACTTGTCCAATACTGCTTGTTCAATGGATCGTTTATTGGAGCTGCTCCAAATATTAGCCTATTATTGAACACTTCAAAATAGGGATACGCAACCGACCGAAAATCTCCAATTTTAATTGTGTTGAGTGATGTTCCATCGCTCTTCCATAAGCCATAATCATTAACAATTCGACTTATGATCATTAAATCATTTCCCAACACGCGATAATATGGGTTCGAACCTGAGAACCCCGTGTTTATATCTTTAAAAAGAGAAGTCCCATTGGTCGTGCCATCAGTCACCCAAACTTCATTACCTGAAGTCCCATCATTTGCCGTAAAATATACTTTCCCCTTGTACTCAACGGCAGGAACCGTTATAGACACACCCCAGCCGGAGGGATCAATATCTTTAAGCAAGGTCTCTTGGTTAGCCTGCCCATTTGTTTTCCAAATTTCTCGACCATAAGCATTGTTGTTTGCCACAAAATAGATCTCATTGTTGAATATAAATGCTAAACTTAGGAATTCGAGCGTGCTCACATTTGTTATGACTTCATTCGTATCCATTTTTTGCAATTCTCGGTCGGCCGAGGAGAACAATTTTGCACTGAAAAAGAGTTCGTTTTGAAAAATGAAAAAATCCAGTGGAGACTCTAAACTGGACACTTTTTGAGTACCATTGCTAGTTCCATCAGTTGCATAAAGTTCTATATCATTAGATGATCCTACTGTAGCTCCGAAATAGCACTTTTGGTTAAATTCATGATGAACAGAAACCCCATTGACATTGGCAAGAATTGTTGAAGTTCCTTGAGCTGTGCCATCAGACTTTAATAATTCAGAATTGCCAAACAAGTAAATACTACTATCATAAGCAAAAGGAATAGTATATGAACCTCCAAGATCCTTAACCATTTGGGTTCCCAGCACAGTTCCATTGGTTTTCCAAAGTTCAGTACCCACCATCATATAAAGGTATCCGTAATAAACCCCTCTGAAATATGCTGTATTGTCAAATGAAGTAATAATTTGAGTTCCTTGAGCGGTCCCATCTGTTGAATACAATCGGTTTCCATGTCTATATACGAAATGATTTCCAACACTCTCCATTTGCTCCGCTTCAACACCTGCATGTACCAAGTCAAAAGAAATACCATCCGTACTGTAAACTTGTTCATCAAATCCAAAAGCGTGAAGAGAATCGTTCTTTGCAAATGAAAAGGAAGAACCCTGAAACTTGATTCCTTCCTCAGTTCCGGGAGTAAAATCTTGAAGAAGTTCTAGGTTTTGAGCCGATAAATTTGAAATCAAACAAAGAAGGAGTATGAAATGCCTCATAGTTCAGGTTTTACAAGTATTTGGCAAAATTATGAATAATATTCCGGGAAATCATTTATTAAGAAGGTTGTCTTAAGCGAAAGGCATTCACTAACAAGTCATATGAATTGAAGAATAAACACGTTTCAAAAAACATCATAAGCGCTTTTTATCGATCTTTGGTGTATGAAACGGGTTATTGTATTTACTGGCGCAGGAATAAGTGCTGAAAGTGGAATTGACACTTTTCGCGATTCAGGTGGTCTTTGGGAGCAACATAAGGTAGAAGATGTAGCTACTCCTGAGGCTTGGTTCAAGAACCCCAAACTTGTAATGGATTTTTATAATGCGAGAAGAAAACGTATTGTAGATGTTGAGCCTAATGCTGCGCATCTATATGCAGCTCGCTTACAAGAAAATTTTGATGTACAAGTCATCACTCAAAACATTGATGACCTTCATGAAAGAGCAGGTTCAGAAAACGTTTTGCATCTTCATGGTGAAATATTGAAGTCGCGCTCGACAGTAGATCCATCTCTTGTTTATGACATCAAAGGATGGGAGCTAAAGTTAGGAGACAAATGTGAAAAAGGAAGCCAACTACGCCCGCATATCGTTTGGTTTGGAGAAGCCGTCCCCAATATTACTATTGCTGCTGATTTAATGCCTACCGCAGATATATTAATAATTGTAGGGACGTCACTACAAGTGTATCCTGCAGCAGGTTTGGTCAATTATACCAAACCAGAATGCAAAAAATACCTGATAGACCCAAAAGCCGATGAACTCAACACCGAAGGTGTAACACTCATTAAAAAACCAGCCTCAGAAGGCATGAGGGAATTGTATAACGAATTGGTTCCTATCTAATCATTCGTAAACACAAGCATGAGAAGCATCGGTCTGTAATTCGACTAAGAAATTAGTGATCATCACAGTTGTTGTATCTCTATAAGCAGTTTCCAAACACTCGGGTATATGGTCCTTTCCCCAATATGCTTTAAAACAATTATTATTGCTAAGATTGTTCATTCGCGCGTGAATGCTTTGACTACCATGCACATGTGTGATGGGTTCACCCATGAATTCCTGGAAGTCAGAATCGAAGGGCACAAAAGTGTCATCTGAGCCATGAAAGCTTAAAAGAGGGATATCATTATTAGTAATCCAAGAAGTGTCTTTAATAGCACCATCAATGTTAATCACCGCATTGGGTATGGAGGAATATGAATAATGAT
>JALEGO010000627.1 GCA_022763165.1 Flavobacteriales bacterium | reverse complement strand
GAATTATCGTTATTGTTATTTCATCTATAAGGTCTTCACTCAAAAAATTCTGAATTGTTCTTCCTCCGTCAATATAAAGGTTTTGATAACCTTTAAGATTGATTTTTCGCACTACATCAATTAAATTACCGTTAACAAGTTCAACCTGATCAGAATATTTTGATGCAATGGTTTTCAAACTATTACTCAAAACAAAAACAGGAACTGTGTAAGGCCAATCTACATCAAAACCACAAACAGTTTCGAATGTCCTTCTACCCATTATTATTGCATCTACAGAGGAAATGAATTCTACATATCCCATATCATCTTTATCTGGATTTGGTATGGAATGCAACCAATCAATTTGCTCATTACTATCTGCAATGTAACCGTCTAAGCTTGTTGCAATAAAAACTTTGTTTTTCATCGTACCAAAAACCAATTGTTTAGCAAATTAGGGCGATTATAGACCATTCGCTCTTTCGTTTCCCAATCAATAATTTCCTTTCCAGCACCTAAGACAATGGCATGACCAGCTGCAACATCCCATTCCATGGTAGGCGCAAATCTAGGGTATACATCAGCTTTGCCTGATGCCACTAAACAGATCTTCAGGCTACTTCCCATAGATGCCATTTGTAGATCAGGGTGCTTTAGTCTTTGTTCTTTGATAAACGTTTCAGTTTCTGCGGACAAATGAGATCTACTAGCGACCACTGTATATGGCCTTTGATCAGACTTCATAGGCAAACGCCTTTCATCTGACATCAATTCATTCAAGTCTTCGATTTTGGCGTCCATACCTTCCAGCATAAATGAGCCTATCTCACTACCTCCGAAATAAAGTTCCTTCTTCACTGGAACATAAATCACTCCGAAAACAGGCACTTGATTCTCAATTAAGGCTATGTTAACAGTGAATTCACCGTTTTTCTTGATAAACTCCTTAGTTCCATCTAAAGGATCAACAATCCATAGTTTGTTCCAGTCTTTGCGTTGCTCATAGTCTATTTGAGCGCCTTCTTCGCTTAAAACAGGAATTTGAGTTTTATTCAAATAAGCCATTATCGCTGAGTGAGCGTTTTTATCAGCAACCGTTAATGGACTATCATCATCCTTGGTCTCAACTTCAAAATCTGAAGCATAGACTTTTAAAATTTCTTTGCCTGCATCTATAGCGGCATTTATAGCAATAAGGTTTAAATCCATTTTAATAATAGGTATAGTTTAGAATTGTAGCTGTTACAAACGCATAAATTAAAGTCAATGGCAATCCCATCTTGAAAAAATCAGTAAAACGATATCCACCTGGACCATATACCATTAAGTTGGTTTGGTAACCAATTGGCGTCATGAAATTGGCGGCCGCTCCAAAGGTCATTGCAAGGATCAATGGCTTAGCTTCAACCCCCAATTTCGAAGAGATTAATAGCGTTATTGGAAAGATAATGGCCACCGCTGCCTTTCCGGTTATAAAACTTGATAAGGCATTCGTTATTAAGAATAACGCAATGAGAACAGTCCATGGGTTGATGTCCTGTAACATTGAAAATCCCTTTTCTGTGATAAACTTTGCCGCACCGGAATTAATCATGGCCTTCCCTAACGCCAAACCCAAACCAATAATTAGTATTAAATTAAAATCGATACTATTTCTAATGTTCGAAGGTTTGATCATCTTTAGAGTCATACACAACAACAATAAAACTGAAAGACTTACCATTAAGGATATGTCGTATAAAACGGCCGTACCTATAGCGGTGATTAAACCTAGTAGAAAGATTACAGCTTTATAACTATGGATTTGCTTTTCCTCTTCTTGATTTGACAATATGTAGAAGTGCGGGTTATTTTCCATTCTTTTTAGGAAATCCTTACCAGCCAGAACGAGTAAAACATCCCCTGGCTCTAAAACGATTTTTCCTATTTTTCCTCTCAAACGTTCACCATTGCGATGAACTCCGAGAATTACTCCATCATATTTCCCCCTAAAATTAGTTGCTTTAATCTTTTTTCCTGCCAGCCGAGAATTTTGAGATATCACAACTTCAATAATATTATCTACATCTTTTTCTGGTAATTGACAAGCCTCAGGCAACGACAGGCCCTTATGCTCTTCTGTTAAGTCTCGCACTCTTTCTGTATTACCAGCGAACAGTAAGACATCATTGGCTCTAATCACTTCTTTAGGTCCAACAGGATAAATGTTTTGTGATTTTCTGATGATTTCAATCAAATACACGCCATCCAAATTCCTTAGACCTGCAGCTTCAACAGAAGCTCCAACCACATCAGATTTAGGCTGAACATGCATCTCAATAACAAAATCTCGAGAGTTTTCTACAAACTGATTGGTCACAGTTTCATTGTCTGGCAATCGATTTGAAAAGATGACTAAATAAGAAATACCAATTACCAACATCACAAATCCAACTGCAGTAAAGTCAAACATTCCCAGGGGCTCTAACCCAGCTTCAACAACCATCCCGTTGACGATTAAATTTGTGGAAGTGCCAACTAGTGTTGTACAACCTCCCAAAATTGAAGCATAGGATAGAGGGATTAACACCTTAGACACAGACAACCACTTTTTACTACCCCACTTTTGAATGAATGGCAAAAGTATGGCAACCAGCGGTGTATTATTAAGAAATGAAGAAAAGCCGCTGGTGAGTGTAACGAGCTTAAATAAAAATTGCTTCGATGTATTTGGTCTTAGCATCAAGCTTAAGACCTTGCCCATTGAAGGTAATTTTTTAAAAACATTTCCCAGAATTACTAAGAGAACGATAATTGCCAATTGTTCATTTGCAAACCCTGACAATGCCTCTGAAGGACTTAATATGCCAGTAATCAAAAAAAGGCAGATCGTGATAGAAAAGGATAGTGTGGCATTGAGCCAATTCTTTACCATCGAAATTACTAGAAATGCGACAGCAACAAGAACTATGGCTCCAGACCAAGTCATTCTTCAATGACCTTAGTATTTAGCGCTTGCACCACCAATTTGCTCAATTGGATGCCATGTCGTTTTTACTTCTTGAGTATCATTGATCAAATATGGGTTCTGATTTTTGCTATCTTTCCAATTGTACCCTACTCGATTTATGATTCTTTTGACATTTCCAATAGCCAATTCTTGTATCGCTTTTAATGTATCACTATTACCACCAGAATAAATCAATGCGTTAACATCGAGATGCTTTGCAATGTGAGAATAGAGTTCTTCTTCTTTACCTGTGATGATATTCACAACTCCAGCAGGAACATCACTAGAATTCAAGACTTCGGCAAAAGTTATCGCTGATAGTGGCCATTTTTCAGAGGATACTACTACAACAGTGTTTCCTCCCACAATGGCTGGGATTACATTTGAAATAAAACCCAATAAACCACTTTCTGAAGGAGCCATTATACTCACAACACCAACAGGTTCTGGGCTTGAAAAGTTAAAATGCGGACTAGAGACAGGGTTAACCGAACTGAAGATTTGTTGGTACTTATCAGCCCATCCTGCATAATAAATGATTCTGTCAATCGACTGCACAACCTCAACCTTTGCTTGAGTAACGGTTAAACCTTGTAAAACCAATTCTTCTATGAATTGAGACTTTCGTGTTTCAAGCATCTCTGCAATTCGATAAACAATTTGCCCTCGATTGAATGCAGAACGACCGCTCCAAGATTCAAATGCTTTCCTCGCAGCAACTACGGCATTTCTAAAATCCTTTCTTGAACCTAGGCAGACATTTGCTACTTTCTTTCCGTTTTCAACAGGAAGCTTATAGTATCTTCCAGATTCCGTTCTTGGAAATTTTCCGTCTATGTATAATTTGTAAGTCTTAAGTACTTCCAATCGCTCTTGTTTCTTCGCGCCATTTCTACCATTTGCGGTAGAAGCGACTTTCTTCTTGAGGTCCTTTACTTCAGCCATAATCAGTTAAAATTAATGTAGGGTAATAATCCGTGCAGTCCGCCTTCCCGACCGATACCGCTTTCTTTGTATCCGCCAAATGGTGAAGCCGGGTCAAATTTGTTATATGTGTTTGCCCAAACGACTCCAGCACGCATTTTTGTGGTTAAATTGAATATTTTGGAACCTTTGTCTGTCCACACACCAGCAGACAGTCCATATGGTGTATTATTTGCTTTTTGAATGACTTCATCAACCGTTCTAAAAGTTTGCACCGCTAAAACAGGACCGAAGATTTCTTCTTGTACAATTCTGTGAGATTGTGCTGTATTTAAAAACAATGTTGGTTTGCACCAATAACCTTTTTTAGGAATTGAACAGCTAGATTGATGCATCTCTGCTCCATCCTCCTTACCCCATTTTAGGTATTTCTTGATGGTGTTCAATTGCTCTTTCGAGTTGATGGCCCCAATATCTGTGTTTTTATCCATTGGATCACCGACTATGAGTGTCTCGATTCTATCCTTTAATTTTCGAACAACTTCATCGTAAACAGATTCTTGAACAAATAGTCTTGAACCGGCACAGCAAACATGGCCTTGATTGAAAAATATGCCATTAATGATGCCTTCCACAGCTTGGTTGATCGGAGCATCTTCAAAAATGATGTTCGCTGCTTTACCTCCCAACTCAAGGGTCACTTTCTTATTTGTACCAGCAATCGCTTTTTGAATAATCTTCCCAACACCAGTAGAACCAGTAAATGCAATTTTATCGACATCTGGATGATTGACGATTGCTGCTCCAGTATCTCCTTCTCCAGTAACAATATTTACAACTCCTTCAGGTAAACCAGATTCTTGTATCAACTCTGCTAGTTTGAGGGCTGTCAATGATGTTGTTTCTGCAGGTTTGATAACAATTGTGTTTCCTGTTGCCAATGCTGGAGCAATTTTCCATGCGGCCATTAACAAAGGAAAATTCCAAGGAATAACCTGACCTGCAACACCTACAGAACCTACCTTCCTATTTGGAAAAGCATACTCTAATTTATCTGCCCACCCTGCATAATAAAAGAAATGATTTGCAGCTAGAGGCACATCAACATCTCTTGACTCACGAATTGGTTTTCCTCCATCTAAAGACTCGATTACAGAAAACTCTCTCGCTCTTTCCTGAATCAATCTGGCGATCCTATAAATGTACTTGCCTCTTTCTGCTCCTGACATTTTTGACCAAACATTATCATATGCCTGACGTGCAGCTTTTACTGCTAAATCTACATCTTGCGCAGAGGCATGAGCCACTTCCGATAATTTCTCTTCATTAGCGGGATTTACAGAATCAAAGTATTTGCCTTTGCTAGGCTTCACCCATTTTCCACCTATGAAAAGATCATACTTCTTTTTTAAGTCAATGTGACCACTGCTCTCTGGAGCTTCAGAGTATGTCCATCCTTTATTGAACTCTAATTTTTTATTTTTCTTCTTTGCCATTTTTCGTTCTTTAGTCTATTGAAAAGTAGTCCATGGACTGATAAGCTTCACTTTTTTGTTTTACGACCTGCATTAACACATCATTGGCCAGACTACTAGCACCAAATCGAAACCACTCATTGCTCATCCAAGCATTTCCTAAAACTTCTTGTACAGCAACAAGATAATGCAACGCCAATTTGGCCTTTGAAATTCCTCCTGCCGGTTTCATACCAACCATTTTACCAGTTTTGTAATAGTAATCTCTAATAGCCTCTAGCATTACTAAAGTTACTGGTAAAGATGCAGCCGGGGCAATTTTACCTGTAGAGGTTTTGATGAAGTCGGCTCCTGCGTATATTGCAATGTCACTGGCTCGTCTTACTTTATCAAAAGTTCCAAGTTCTCCGGTTTCTAAAATCACCTTTAATCGAACTTCACCGCAAGTTTCTTTGATCTTCGCGATTTCATCAAATACATAATTGTAATCACCAGCATGAAATTTCCCTCTAGAAATAACCATGTCAACTTCATCAGCACCTTCATCGATAGCGTATTTCGTATCTCTAACTTTAACATCTAGAGGAGACTGTCCTCCAGGGAAAGCTGTGGCTACAGAAGCTACTTTAATATCGGAGCCTTTCAATGCATCTTTTGCCACTTTTACCAATGAAGGATAAACACATACTGCAGCGACTGTCGGTAAATCACCGATAGTATCATGTAGGTGTTGCGCTTTATAGCACATTTGTTTCACCTTTTGCGGAGTATCTTTACCTTCTAAAGTGGTAAGATCAATCATATTTAGAACGGTTCTTAACCCTTCTAACTTTGACTCTTTTTTAATACTTCTAGTTTGAAACCTACTTGCTCTTTCAATTATTCCGACTTGATCTACTGTTGGGGTCAATCTAAAGTCTGGCACAAAGATTTTAGTTGTAGTACTTGCCATCCAATTTAATTAGGGAGTGCAAAGGTACGCAATAGGATGATTGAGATCAAATTATCCTTAAACAATATCGGAAAGTCCAGACGAGATGCATCAAATTGGTTAAAATTGAATTATGTGGTAACTTTGCAGCTCATGAAACCAGAAAAACATGTTTATCCAATTTTTGACAGTATTCTCGGTCAAAAACAAAAGGAGCAATTGCTGAAGCAAAAGGCTTCTGCATTCTGGTTTACAGGACTTTCGGGATCAGGGAAATCTACAATTGCTATTCAGGTGGAGCGCCATCTTCATGACATGGGTTTCTTAACACAAATCTTGGATGGAGACAATATACGCTCAGGCATCAATAATAATTTAGGATTCACTCTTGAAGACCGAAAGGAAAACATTAGGCGCATTTCTGAAGTCACCAAGCTGTTTGTGAATTGCGGTGTTATAACGATAAATTGTTTTGTCAGCCCCACTTTAGATATCCGAAATGTTGCTAAGCAAATTATTGGGCCGGAATCGTTTCATGAGGTTTTTATCAATACTCCTATAGAGGTTTGTGAATCTAGGGATGTCAAAGGCTTATACGCAAAAGCTAGAAAAGGAGAAATCAAAGACTTCACTGGAATCTCATCTCCATTCGAACAACCTAAGAATCCAGATCTTGAAGTTTTAACTGAACATAAAGATATAGAGGCTTCTGCCAGAGTCGTTATTGACTATATGTTACCTATAATTAGTGCAAAATGAGTAATTATAACTTAACACACTTAAAAGAATTAGAATCAGAATCTATTTATGTAATTCGAGAAGTAGCTTCTCAATTTGAGAACCCTGTACTCCTTTTTTCGGGAGGTAAGGATTCTATAGTATGCCTTCATCTTGCGAGAAAGGCATTTTTCCCAGCTAATATTCCATTTCCATTAATGCATATTGATACTGGTCATAATTTCCCTGAAACGATTGACTTTAGAGATCAACTCATGGAAAAATTGGGTGTAAAACTTATCGTAAAATCAGTTCAGTCCACAATAGATCAAGGCAGGGTTTCTGAAGAAACAGGTTTTGATGCCAGCAGAATTCGATTACAAACGACTACACTTTTGGATGCTATAGAAGAACTTAAATTTGATGCGTGCATTGGGGGAGCGAGAAGAGACGAGGAAAAAGCTAGAGCCAAGGAACGATTCTTTTCTCACAGAGACGATTTCGGTCAATGGGACCCCAAGAATCAGCGACCAGAATTGTGGAATATCTTTAATGGGAGAAAAAATGTTGGCGAACATTTCAGGGTATTTCCAATTTCCAACTGGACTGAAATGGATGTATGGCAATACATTATGCAAGAAAAAATTGAAATACCTGGACTTTACTTTTCACATAAAAGAGCATGTATACGTAGAAATGGAATCATTCTGGGAGATTCAGACTTCTTACCAAAAAGAGATACAGAAACTCCTGAAGAGCTGACTGTAAGATTTAGAACTATTGGCGATATGACCTCAACAGGCGCTGTAGAATCTCCAGCGAGTACAATAGAGGATATCATCAATGAAGTGGCAGTAACACGTATCACAGAGCGAGGTGGAAGAGCTGATGATAAAAGGAGTGAAGCTTCCATGGAAGACAGAAAAAAAGAAGGCTATTTTTAAAAAATTGCAATACGAATGAACGACTTTAACACATCTGGATATTTGGATATGGAGCTTCTGCGTTTCACTACTGCAGGAAGCGTGGATGACGGAAAGAGTACTTTGATAGGAAGGTTACTATATGACAGCAAGTCTATTTTTGATGATCAATTAGAAGCTGTTGAAAAAGCCAGTATTGGAAAAGGAGAAGAACGCGTCAACCTTGCTCTTCTCACCGATGGTTTGAGAAGCGAAAGAGAACAAGGCATTACAATTGACGTTGCCTACAGATATTTCTCAACACCTAAGAGAAAGTTTATCATCGCAGACACTCCAGGGCACATTCAGTACACAAGGAACATGGTCACAGGGGCCTCAACTGCAAACCTGGCTATTATTTTGGTTGATGCGAGGAAGGGCATTGTTGAACAGACAAGGAGACACTCTTTTATTGCAACACTTCTGCAAATACCGCATATCGTTTATTGCATCAACAAAATGGATCTGGTAGACTATGATGAGCAGGCTTTTGAAGATATAAAAGATGAATTGACCTCCTTTTCGACTAAGCTTAATGTCAAAGATGTTCGATTTCTTCCGATTAGCGCCTTACACGGTGATAATGTAGTAGAAAGATCTGAGCAAATGGACTGGTATGATGGACCAACATTGATGTATTTGCTAGAAAGTATCCATATTGCAAGTGACCAAAATATGGTAGACTGCAGATTTCCGGTGCAATACGTCATTCGTCCTCAGTCAAATGAATATCATGATTACAGAGGTTATGCCGGAAGAGTCAGTGGTGGTGTTTTCAAGAAAGGAGATGAAGTGATGGTGCTTCCCTCGGGTTTCACCTCAAAAATTAAATCTATCGATACCCTTGATGGGGAAATTGATCTTGCGTTTCCACCAATGTCCGTTTGCATGACTTTAGAAGATGAGATTGATATCAGTCGCGGAGATATGATCGTAAGAGAACGCAATCAACCCAGTTCAGAGCAAAACCTAGATTTAATGGTTTGTTGGTTGAATCAAAAAAAGTTACAGCTGAATGGTAAATACGCCATCAAACATACTTCAAAATCAGCTCGATGCATTGTCAAAAACATCCAGTACAAGCTTGATATCAACACCCTGCACAGAATTGAGGATGATAAAGAGGTCAATATGAATGATATTGCGAGAATTTCGATTCGAACCACCGAACCAATCTTTTTTGATAAATATTCTCGAAATCGCTCCACTGGTAGTGTCATACTTATTGATGAGTCCACCAACGAGACGGTTGGAGCAGGTATGCTGATATAGCCTACTTATGATTTATGACAGATCTCAACCAAAAAAATGCCATACAAAAGGTTTTAGTGAGACTTCCGAATTGGTTGGGAGACCTTGTTATGAGTCTTTCTTTCATTGAAGCTTTAAAACTGCAATATCCTGAAGCAGAAATTCATGTAATTGTTAAAGATAGCCTATCGAAGGTTCTCGAAAAAATAGGTGGAATCTCAAAAATTTTTGAGTTTTCCAAAACCGAATATCCTGGACTCATGGGTAATTATAAGTTTGGGAAAAAAGTTAGAGGAAATGATTCCTATGACGTTTTCTTTTGCCTTCCAAACTCATTTTCCTCTGCGTTTATGGGATACTTTACTAGGAGTAAATCAAGAGTCGGTTACAAAAATGAGTTAAGAGGAACATTGTTAACTCATGCTTTCCAGAAACTTCGGCCTGGCCAACATCGAGTTGAAGAATATTTGAATTTATTGACCAACTTTACTCAAAAAACGATTAAATCACCTTTACCAAGACTCACTTCTGAGACAAACAACCACCGGTTGGTGCCAGATGGTAAAAACTTATTGCTAAACATTACTTCTGAAGCTGAATCTAGGAAAATGCCTTTGGAATTGGCTGGGAGCATTGGCTCTGCAATTTCAGAAAAACATGGATATAGGATTGTTCTTACTGGGTTGAAAAAAGACAAAGATCAAATTCAAGAACTGGTTCAGAAATTCAAACCCAATGTTGATTTCATAGACCTTTGCGGGAAAACCACATTAGAAGATCTCATTCATATTTTGAGAACGGTGAATGCAGTGATTACCACAGATTCAGGAATTGCTCATTTATCCAATGCGCTAGCTACTAAAACAATTGTACTTTTTGGTGCTGGAGATGACTCCAATACTAGACCTTACAATCCTCAGAATTTAAAAATCATACGCAAAAAAGGTGTTTCATGCGCACCATGTGTTTCCAATACGTGCAGGTTTGGGCATTTGGACTGTATGAAGATTAATAGTGAAGAAGTGGTTGAGGCCTTTGAAGCTTTGATTGCTTAGAATTCATTAAAAACAACACAAGCGTATTGGCAGCACCATTTGACAATTCACAGGCTCACCCATATACTCTGCGGGTTCCCATTTAGGCATTTGTTTCAGAATTTCTATGGCTTTTTCACAATGAATTTCAGAAGGACACTTGAGACATTCGAAGTCTTGATGAGCTCCATCTTCTTTAACAGTAAACCGCACATAAATTGCCCCATCTAGACAGCCATACTTCTGTAAAGGCGAAAAATTTTCAGCTATAAATTTGAAAAGTTCTGTCTCACCACCAGGATATTTCGGCATATTCTCAAGCATACATCCAAAATGCTCAATTGGTTTTTTCTCGAGCTTTTCAAGAGAATGAGTTTGTGCGAAACAACATGTATTCGCCAGCAATACCAAACTAAAGCCTACAAGTTTATAAATATTAGCATTCATAGTTGAAAATATGGCTGTCTCAAATTATCTATATCAGCGAACGAATTAAGATTCTGAAATAAATTCAGAATGACATTAGACGAATGACATTGGACATTGAAACAGCCACTAAAAATTACTGTATTGCCTTTTTATTGTAGAACAAACTTGATTGGTAAGGTGAAGTTTACCGAAACGGGCTTATTTCTCTGCATTCCTGGATGCCAACACATTCCTTTGATCACTCTTACCGCTTCTTCATCACAACCCCCGCCAATGCCTCTTAGCACTTTAATATCGCTGACGTTGCCTTTTTTACGGACTGTGAACGATACGTATACTGTTCCTTGAATGCCAGCTTCTTTGGCCATTTGTGGATACTTAATGCTTTTCCCCAAATAACTAAACAAACCTTGTTCTCCACCGTGACAGTATTCTGGCATTTGCTCAACTGGAGTAAAGATTACGATATCTTCTTCCATTGGCTCATCGTCATCATCATCTCCTCCTCCAAAAACTAATTCAAACGGCTCATCATCCTCATCAGGCATATCAACAAAGAGAGTATCTACTAAATCTTCTTCATCAACAATTTTAATCTGATCCGAGATCTTTTTTTGAACCTTTTTCTGTTGCTGTTGCTCTTCCTTAGGTTTAGGCTTTTCGATCCGTATAATTCGATTATACTCTTCTATATCAATCACCTCATCATCGTGATCTAAAGGAACTTCAGATACATATTCATAACTCCGGTATTCAAACGCCATCAAGGCCAATGACGATGATATTAAAAGACCAATTGCAAAGAACAATGGTCTACGCTTTTCCAAGCGACTTTGCTTTAAGTTTTTAGTTTCCATAATAGAAATAATTAATTATTAATAAATTGATTTTCAATTATGAAAGCCACAAGAAGCAGGCCTAAGTCTGGTATGAGAGGACAGAATGATTGAGCGGTCGGATCGAAACCAAAAACGGGGCAATTATGAAAATAAGCGGTCTATCTTGTACTGATTTTTAAACTGCGAATACTAAGATTCGAACTAGCAACGCAGTCACCCAGACCTCTTGAAGCGTTAGAAACCACAATTTTATCGTCATTAATATCAAGCAATTTGATTTCAGCAACAGATTGACCATCCAAGACACTAGTTTTATCTTCTTCAAGGGTGATCAGAATTTTTTGGTTTATCATTTCCTGAGTGAAGTTTACAAATACAGTATTGTTCTTTAAAGGAATCGAGATGTAGTTGCTATCATCCAAAATTTGAGCATATTTGAACTCTTCAACTATAATTTCAATTAAGAAATCCGTATTCTCGATGCAAAAACTGACTGTTTTATGAGCCTTTGTGTTTGTACAACCATTTGCATAGGCATTTAACATATTGTTATGAAAAGTAGTGTTAGCATAAGTTGTATCAGTATTTGAGGCATCCCAATCTGAGTCTTGCGTTACTTCCCATTCGTTGCCATCAAAGGTTTCTTCATAAATCACAGTATCAAACTCTTTGACAAGGTTTTTGTCCTTCTTACAAGAAAACAAAATCAAAAATGATAGAAGCAGTAAAAATGAATATTTCATATCGAGTTTTTATTGATAGATACCACATAACATGAAATGGTTGCATAAAAACGAAAAAAGGCGCATAAAGCGCCTTTCAGAATATGATAGTTTTTTATTTTCTTAAATCACATCAATGTGAATCGAATCGGCAAGTTAAACTGTACTCTAACTGGCTTTCCTCTTTGCTTCCCAGATTTCCACTTGGGCATGCTCTTTACAACACGGATAGCCTCTTCATCACAGCCTCCACCGATACCGCGAAGCTTCTTTACATTTTTGATACTACCGTCCTCCATTACAACAAACGTCACATAAACAATTCCGGAGATATTAGCCTCTTTTGCCATTTGGGGATATTTGATATTTTCACCCAAATACTTAAAAAGCTTTTCCTCACCACCTGGGAAAGACGGCATTTCTTCAACGATTGTAAAAATTTGAGGTTCTTCAACAACCTCTTCTTCTTCAGAGAAATCCTGCTCAACTACAGTCTCCTCTTCCATCTCAGTATCAAGTTCAATCTCTTCTTCGATTTCCTCTTCATCTTCAACGATTTCAATCTCCGTTGGCTTGGGGGGTGGAGGGGGTGGAGGTTTAATTTCTTGTCTGGTAATTGGAATCAATTCTTCTTCCTCAAAGATCTCTGTAGGACCTCCAGCTGAAGAAGATGTTACTTCAAAAACTCTCCATTCGAAAGCTTGAAGGACAATGGCAACTGCAATCAAAAGTCCGATTAAGAAGAACATTCCTTTTCTGCTTTCTATATCGGCTTTTGGATTTTTCTTTACTTCCATAATATCTGTTAAAACAATACGATAGTCTCAAATTTACAAAATAATTATGCATTAGATCAAAATTCATTCTTTAATGGTAGAAATTATTGATTAACGGCATAATTCGATGTTGTTCTTATTGCTAAAATCGTTCCAAAAATAGTTCCTAAACTATTCGCTAAAATGTCTTTATACTCAAACATCCTCCCAGGAATAAAATTCCCCTGAACCACTTCAATCGTTATACCATACAGTATTAGAAAAAAGGCGATAACTATTATGAACTTTTTGTTTTTCATATTGACGAAACCACAAACGACAAAAAAAGCAATATG
>JALEGO010000626.1 GCA_022763165.1 Flavobacteriales bacterium | reverse complement strand
GGCTGAGTCAAATTCATCATGATAAACAAAAAAAGAGCCTCTCAACAAGGTATTGGATGATGTTGAGTTGGATTTAATCTGCGAAGGAACAATTCCACTTTCAAATTGAATATGTTGTGATAAATCAGAATAGAAAGCCGAGGTTGAATCAATAGTCTTCAAAGCCCCTCTTGCAGAGTCGAGGTTCATGTACGAGAGCTTCCAGAGCTCCCATTTTTGTTCATCAGTTAACTCTGTTTGAGCAGAAACCCAAAGGGTTCCCAATAAGAATGTGAAAAGGCAAAATTTGTTCATTGAAGTTCAGAACAAATATAATCAGCTCACAAAAAAGAAAAAATTGTTAAGAGCTGCCCCTATACTGTTGTATCTTTTTATCCAAGATTCATTATCTGAATGATTGGTTTGAAGACGATTTCTTTGAGACCAAGTATTTGTTGTATTTGAATGAAATGTGACTGCGAATCCAGTGGTTAGAATAACAAATACAGGACTACAATGTTATTCAATACAAAACCAGCCAGAAAACCAATAAAAAGATAAAGCTGTTGAGTTTCCATAGTTACAATTGAATTTCGGATGCGAATTTTGCGGTTGCTTGGACATGATTGACGCAACAAATTATCATTAGAATAGCTATATGATGTTTTTTCATTCTCTTTCAATTTGATTAGAGATTTTTTATTTGATTG
Source organism: Flavobacteriales bacterium (assembly GCA_022763165.1). GTDB lineage: Bacteria > Bacteroidota > Bacteroidia > Flavobacteriales_G > JALEGO01 > JALEGO01. The sequence goes on along the minus strand of JALEGO010000626.1, from coordinate 5,559 downwards.
ATGATTTCATCAATGCTGATTTTCCCTAAATATTCAGCTCAATCAGCACTAGCAAACGGTTTTTTTTATCAGTTAACTGACTTTTTTATTTTATTCAAACCTTTGCAATTGAAGTTTTGATTTCAATTACAATTTTTCTTTATTGAATGATGAATGATTGACTATCTAGAATGCCATTTTCATTAAACAATTGAATTATGTATTGACCTTTTTTAAGATTTTGAGCGTCAATTTTTATCATATGTGTTGAGTATTTGGTAATTGGAACTTGGAGTTCCTTACCTTCTATATTGATGACCCTCACTTGGGTATAAGCACTGATCTTATCTTGAGATTTTATGTTGATAAACCTCTTTGTTGGATTAGGAAAATACATAATATTACTTTCCCCCTCTATATCATCATTATTGACGATCAATCTTAAATTTTCATAAAGACTTATTCTGTCACTGAGCACATCTGCTGAAATGACATCAATATCTCCATCATTGTCAAAATCATCAGAGTGCACTGAGTATGCACTCGATAAATTTGCGCTCATAATTTGTTCTGTCGAAAAAACACCCCCTAGGTTTTCGAACCAGGAGATTTTATTGTTTGAAGTGGATATTACATCTAAATCACCGTCACTATCCAAATCATGGGTGCGCACATCTTTCGCTCCAAAAACGTTCGTTGTGAGTACATTTTCTTGAGAAAAACTTCCACCTCCTTGATTTTCATACCAAACAATCTTATATAAGGAAGAACACAATATGTCCAAGTCACCATCTCCATCTAAATCACCAGCATCAAGAGACGTGGGAGCATTAATACTTGCTATCCCAGTAAATTGACTAGACCATTGATTTGCTCCAAGATTTTCGTACCAATGAATATCATTATTGTCACGAGCACTGGCAATAACATCATTATCTCCATCATTATCAAGATCGACAGCGATAACATCGCTTGCACCAATGGCCCAACCATAAATTATATTCTTGCTCGAAAATTGTCCATTACCAAAGTTTTCATACCAAGCAATATCATAATCATCCTCTGAAGATGAAAGCACATCCTTATCACCATCACCATCTATATCTGATGCGTAAACTGATGTCGCTCCATCAGCAAAGGCAGTAATTGATTTTTGATTTGAAAAGCTACCATTTCCTAAATTTTCATACCAAGCAATTTTATTACCTGTATATGAAGCTGAAAGTATATCTATATCTCCATCATTATCTAAGTCTGTTGAATATACTGAAATTGCACCATAGGCACTGGTTGTGATTACTTTTGCCGCGGAAAAGATTGCTCCTCCATAATTTTCAAACCAAGCAATGGTATTATCCTGTAAAAATGCGGCAACAATATCTTTATCGCCATCGCCATCAAAATCTGCACTATGAACATCTGAAGGTTCTTGAGGAGAAGAGCTTATTATTTTTTTCGAAGAGAAGCTGCCATTGCCAAGGTTATTATTGAAGAGAATTTGATTGTCACTTTGTGCACAATACAAAACGTCTAAATTGCCATCACCATCAAAATCATTAGTAGCAATACCAGTGACTGTATTTGCATTCGAATTGATTATCATCTTTGTAGAGAAATTGCCTGATCCCATGTTCTTATGCCAACTTATTTCATCACTATTTGCAGTTCCAACTAAAACATCAGGTAATCCATCATTATCCATATCAGATGAAAATACAACGGAAGGTGCACCATAATTCGAGCTTATACTTGTACCAAGTGAAAAAATTCCTCCTCCTAGATTTTCATACCACATTACTTCGTTGTCATTCAGTGATGCTGAAAGTACATCTAGGTCACTGTCTCCATCTAAATCCTTAGCATAGACACTCCAAGCCCCAAGAGCATTTGAATTAAGCACTTTTTTGGAAGAAAAAACTCCCGATCCCAAGTTCTGATACCACCTAATTTCATTGGCTGCTGCTGAAATAATGTCCTCAAGTCCATCATTGTCTATATCACTTGTGAAAAGGGAAAAAGCATTGTTGGCATTTGGAACCGCTGTTATGGATTGAGTAAAACTACCATTACCTTGATTTTTTAACCAAACGATCCGGTCTAAAGAAGAATTCTCGAAACACAAAATGTCTTTTAAATTATCATTATCGATATCTACAAATTGAATGGAAGCATAATTATCATTCGCTCCAGCACTGTCTATCACATATTGATTAAAGTTCATATTGCCAGTGTTTTCATGCAAGATTATTTTCGTACCGCATGAAACAGCATCCATGTCTCCGTCCAAATCAATATCACCAAATATGGCTGCATTAACGTCTTCGGAAGTTGAGGATATAATTTTTTGCGAAGAAAAATTTCCATTGCCATCGTTCTTATACCATGCAACTTTGTTATCCTGAAACGATACAGAAAGCGCGTCTAAATGACCATCGCCATCCAAATCCATAGAATAGACTTTTGTAGGTGAAGCAACACCTTTTGTAATATCTAGAAAATCATGAAAAGGTTGAGCATGTATTGAAATTGCTACAAGACAACATAGAATTGAAAAATTAATAACAAGTGATATATTGAGCATTCTGAGATTTTTTGCGAAGAAAATAATAATACCTATATTCTTGAAATGAGTTTTTATAATTCGCCCATATCAATATATCTAGAGCATATTTTGACATATAAAAGATCTCTATGATACAGAATTGGGACCATCCGAAACTTGAACAGATGAACATCCTTTTTCTTCAAAAAAAAAAATTGAGCTCTTGAGATATCCCAAGAGCTCAAATAACCTATCTCGTATAAGTTCTATAAAAATTCTTCCTCAAGTTTTGATATTCCTCGTTCAGTTTATCATAATGGGCTTTAGCATTATCATAATAAAGCTGAAACTGCTCTTCCGTCCATCCAGAAGCCCATGAATAGAGAGGATCTTTTCTCAATTCTGGGTTGTGAAGTAATTTGAATGCCACCGAATAATCTGATTGATGTGCGAACATCATATTATCGTATGCCTCTTCAACGGCAAGCCAATCCCTCATTTTTTGAGATTTGGCGCTTTCTAGCTTGTTTGAAACATATGAATCATAAGCTGTTCTGAGTCTTTGAAGTTCAGATGGACTCATCGTTATTGTGAGGATTTCTTGCTGACTTCCATTTTCAAAAGTTAAAGTCGACTGATTTGTACCCCCACCCCAGTCAAGAAAGGCCACATTCAAATTAAAGCTTCTCTCTTTTCTGTAATACCTCACACTGAGGTCGAATTCTCCCGAGAAAAGTTGAAATGGCTCCGAAAGCTCAATAGTATTATTGTTCAATGCGCCAAAATCACCATCATGGATCAGAGAGCGATCATTTGGAGCACTGATCGAGTATTGTGGTTCCAAACCCGGCTGTTCAGCTTCACTGGCCATAATGTAATTAGACATTCTGTAGTTAATATTATTGAGTTCGCGTTGTACATCAGCATTAGCTGCCGAGTTGAGCACCCTTATCACAAAAGATCTTAAGGCTGTATAAGGATCTCCAGGCACTTGTCCATCAGGATCAATAAGTCTAACAGGATTGTTTAAAACATAGTTATATGGAGACCATGCGAAAAACCGCTCTGCAGCTGGGTCAACGGCATGCCACCTAGCGATACTAGGATCGTACCATCTAGCGCCATAATCTAACCAATTTAGATCAAACTCCTTATTGATTTCTTTACCATTAAACTGATATGGGTTTTCACTACCCGCTATTTGCTGCCAAGGTCCGTCCATTGTCATTCCAAAAGGATAATAATGGCTTTCTTGCAAAACCTCTGCGCTTGGATCTATTTCATGATTGCCATCAAGATCTGAAAACATAATGCGACTATTTCCTAAGTGATCCTTTATGACATATTCATATTGATAAGCTCCATTTACATCAATTATTCTTCCTTCTTCAAAGTAAATCGCATCTAAATCCGAATCCTCATATTCAATGCCAGCGCTGTATATTTTTTCTGTTACATCTCCATTACTACTTATTGACCTCTTGAGATACTTCTCTCCTTCTGAGTTATAGAAAATGAGTATGGAATCACCGGAGCCAAATACAATTGTATCTGGAAGATTCAAAAAATTATATTTGATCTCAACATCTTTTCCAGGATCAAATATCATATTTCCATTCTCATCATAGGAATAATTTGTTGTCACATTATCACTGGTATATCCGCTTGTCAAATCACCAAAATCATTCAAGTATTCTAACTGTCCCCCGAGCTTATACTGATAGGTCAAATGATCCTTTGCCTGGCCTTGTGCGGGGCGTATCAATTCTTTGATATTCCCATATTCATCATAGTCAATTAAACTTACTGAAGTCCCAATATCCAAATGATAAGTACCATTTGTTAGGATATGATTATTCGCACTCGTGAGCTGAGACCTGTTATCATAATTATATCTGGTGTTGTTTATCCCATATGAAGTTTGCCACCGCACACTACCAATATTACCGCTAAAACTGGGGTTAGGATTTTGTGCTGAACTTTTTTCATAATTTATTTCTTCTCGGAACAAGTCATTATCTTGATTTGGATACACTATTTGGCTGAATGCCTCTTGACAAAGTGTACAAAGTATGGCTACTATGAATACTACGTTTTTCATTTGAAAAGTATTTAATGTTTTTGATTTAGGATTACTGAGGCCTTTTTACGCCTGATTGATTCTGAAAAACTTCCTTGTCAACCGGTCCTGAATAAAAGTCGTTTATGTGGGTTAGCCAATTCCTAATGTTATAGGAGTAATCAATTTTTTGAAGCGCATCAGCATTATTCAGTCCAAGCCATCTTGTCTTCAATAAATCTCTCTCATTGTAATCATAATGTACCACATGATTCGGAGACGCTCCGTTTATGCTTTTAAAAACATCTATCAGTCTGCCAAAGTGATCATATGTATTCTCTGTCAGAATATTAAAAGAATGTTTAGTTCCATTGATTATATTACGGTGTTTTCTAACGTTCTTAATTACAAGGTCATTGAAATCATACAAATTCATCTCAACATCTGATCCAGTAATGGGATGTTGTGATTTACATTGCAAGACTTCATTGCGCTTATTGTAAAAGAATGTCTTATTAGAATAATCTATTGCAGTATTGTAGGACTCCCAATTCCCATTCAACAATGCTGTTGACTTTCTAAGAAGTTTGCCATGAGTTATGGCATTTGGCTCGTTGAATACACCTAGTTGATCTACATCATGTTCCTCATCAAGTTCGATGATACCATTGCGATTGAAGTCATAATGATCAAAATAGTTTATACTCGAAATGAAGAAATTATTTTGAGGGAAAGATAAGCCCGCGGTGTAACCAATACTCGAACTAACAGGGATTTCATATAGATCATCACCGTTGGTTGGTAATGCATTTCCATGATAGGTCCCGGAAATAATTTCTCTTCCTAGAACATCGTATTTTTTAAATACCTTGTCACCGTTACCATCTACCATTAAAACTGGACGGTTGAGTCGATCATAGTACATCAGCATTTCACCTTTGCTTGGTATACTTTTTCGAATCAAACGACCACTAGCATC
>JALEGO010000625.1 GCA_022763165.1 Flavobacteriales bacterium | reverse complement strand
CGATTTTTCATTTGGGGATATAGATTCTCAACTTGAAATTCTGTTGGTTGTGGCTGACCAAATGGGCTGTGCAGATACGATACAAAAGTTAATCAATATTGGTGACGCCTTTGCTTATTGGATTCCAAATGCCTTTACACCAAATGAGGATGGCCTTAATGAAACATTTAAACCCATTTTTAGCAGAAACAATGTGCCTGAAAGCTATCATCTTCAAATCTACAACAGATGGGGCGATCTTGTTTTTGAAACACTTGATCATGATGAAGGATGGACTGGCCATGTTGGCGCTAAAGAAGATGCGCAAGGGGTTTACATATACAACTTGTTGTTCAACGATAATACAGGGAAGCAATATAAGAAAAAGGGCCATCTTACTTTGATTAGATAACCCTACTAGGGGGTACTTTTGGTGGATAATTTGAACGACATCGAGAGTGTTAATTGAAATTGCGAACTTAGCTATCAAATTCAAGTCATGAATAAAATTAAAAATCTGCTTTGGCTATTACTTCTTGCTCAAATGACTTCTGGGCAAAATTGTGGAGGAGGACGTTATCAGCTACCAATTTTTTCAAATACCATCTCGACAAAAGCACTGCAGTTTGGTGGGGACACCAATGTTAATGGCAACTATGTAGATCTGTTTATGGATGTTTATGAGCCTATTGGAGACACTGCAGCGCAAAGGCCGTTAATCATATGGTGTCACGGTGGGGGCTTTTTTGCACAGAACCGAACACAGTTTGAAGATGATTGTATTGAAAATGCAAAAAGAGGCTATGTCTCAGCGACCATTGATTACAGATTGAACACAAATTTCTTAGTGACTAGCGTACACAATAGAATGCGAACGGTTATTCAAGCTGTTCAAGACTTGAAAACAGCAATTAGTTATTTTAAGAATGATGCTAGAACCATAAACCAATTTCGTGTAGATACAAATTTAATATTTGTCGGGGGCACCTCGGCAGGAGGCATTACAGCAATTCACTTGGCCTACCTAGATGATATCACAGAGGCTTCAAGTACTCTAGCCGCGGCAATTTTGGAGGAGGGTGGATTGAATAATATATCAGGAAATCTGCCTTATCATGGGGCTGAAGTTGCTGGAGTAATCAGCCTGGCAGGTGCAATTCACGATGTTAACTTTATGAATTTAGGACCACAAGCTCCCCTACTCGCTATACATGGTGATTTGGATGTCATAGTTCCTTTTGATGATGGTAATGCTTTTGGCATTTTCTTGCAGGGCGGTAATTCAATGAATACACATGCTCAGACCATTGGCTTACAGTGTACGTTTTACAATTTGGCTGGTAGAGGTCATAATGCCCCTAAAATCCACAATATGACTGATGAGCGCTATTATGATTTTATGCATCAAATTATATGTGGAAGTGTGGTCAGTATCAACCAACATGTTACTGATGCCCCCGTTCTCACTTATCCAAATCCTTTTCTAGAGCAACTATCTATTACAAGAATTCCGGAAAACACAGATTATGTTGTGATTACCAATAGCAATGGTCAAACTATCAAGACTATTGAGAACCCCTTAAAATATGTGAGGGTGAATTTAGAAGATGAAGCCCCTGGAGTCTATTTTGTAGCATGCCTATCTGCAGGAGAAATCATGACATGTCAAAAGATTCTTAAACAATAGATCAATCCTCGGTTAAAACATCATTTAGCAAGGTGCTAATCTCACATGATCGCAATAGCGTCATTAAATGTGTTCCGCCTTCCAACATTTGATTATAATCAACATTCCTGATTGGAATAGTTCTATCTTTTTCTCCGTGAATATGTATAATCTGTTCATTAGATTCTTTGCGTTCCCAATTCATAATCATAAATAGTGCCCTAGACATAAATTTCGGATCCTTGTCATTGAGCATTGTCTGAAATACCTTCCGATATTCTTTACTTCTTGTGGGCTCAACAATGGGTTGCATAATCTTCGCTCCATATTTTAAAGTCCTTCCTCCAAAAAGTCTGTATATAGGAAATCTTTTTTGAAAACGATAACGTATTGGCAATTCATATCTATTCTTGGCACTTGCCAACAAAACAACCTTTTCAGGCTCCAGAATGTAGGAAATCTCAGTCGCCAACATACCTCCTAAAGAAACACCTACCAAATAGTAGTCGGATGTGGTATCTATTTGTTTGCTAAGTGCTAGGGCATACTCCTCCATCGAAGCTCCTTTTTCTGGAATAATATATTCAATGTTCTTAACCGTAAAACTAGGATCAAGATTTAAGTCCTCAAATAAACGCCCATCTGAACCTTGACCAGGAAATAGATAAACAACTTTTTGATTCAGTGTATCAACATTATTCGTCCAAACTTGAGTACTCAAACTCATCAATATAATCAATAAAATAGCTCTCATCTTTTTTGCCAAAACTCAGAAGAATATTCAAATTACGACAAACAAATTACATTCAAAATTATACATTCTAATTCCTTAAATAATCATGTAATGATCTTAAAATCTTATTATTATGATATTTCAAACGTACTTTTAGTCTGAATGAAGAATGGCTATATCACCAGCGACACCAATAAGCTCATTAGTGTCTTTACCTTGGCCAATGGTCATGTTAAAATCAAAGATGTCCGCCTTTTGATCAGTCATCAACCAAACGCGATTTTTTCGAGACAAAACAAGCATTGACCCAGCATGTCCAAGAGCTCTAAATGAATTGTTTTTGAAGAATACAGGAGGCTCTTGAAAATCTTCTATTTCTAACTTCATTGATATACGACTGGCAAGTTGATCGACATCATTAGAAACAATACCCATCTCAGCAATGCTCAAAATACAATTTGAATCAAATTGCTGAACAGATTTTGTGTCAAGAATGTGGTGCGCTATAAATTCAACAATATTCCCAGCCGGATCAAGGAAGTAGAGCGAATGTGCATTCCATTTTTTAAAATGCATAATCTCTCTACCCCTATGCTTTAACAAAGCTGTTTTTCCAATCAACCAAGATTGAGCTTCTAAAATTTTATTCTCTGGAATATTAAATGCGAAATGATAAAATGGGTCCTGATGCTCAATTCCTTCAAAGGACAAAAAGGAATTGCCGCACTCAAATTGAATGAATTTTTCCGATTCCGAAACAATCTTCAATCCCAATATTTCGTTATAGAATTTCCTTAAATCAGAGAGGCGATTTAAGTTGCACTTTAGATCAACTAGTTTGATTGAAAGTTTGCTATTGGCAATTTCCTTATGCTGATTTCTGAAAAAATCTATCATCAATGTTTGACTCCAAAATGCCTGTATTAAATGACTTCTCTTCATGGTTTATGATTCAAGAATGCCGAGTACATCCAGTAAAGCTTTTCTTGTTCCCTTATGTAATCACTCATCAGTGCATTGGTTCCCTCATCAAGTTCTTCGGTCAAACTGAGAATTTCTCTTTGGATCTTAATCAACAGCTCTAAACTCTTAAGTACGTTCTTAACAGACGTTACCGAGTCCTCAACGTTTGGTGTAGAATGAATTTTGGCTTGTTTAAGATAATCCTCAAAAGTGTGAAGAGGACTCCTCCCTAAAGTGAGAATTCGCTCAGCAATTTCATCAATCTTAATTTGCAAATCATCATAAAGTTCTTCAAACTTCAAATGCAATTCAAAAAATTTATCTCCTTTAATGTTCCAATGATAACCTCTAGCATTCATATAGAATACTTGGTAATTCGCTAGTAAGTTGTTTAGCGCTTTGCTGATCAACTTTGATTCTTTTTTCTTTAATCTAATGACTGCCATCTTTTATCTTAGTTTTTACTTTAATAACTTCTTTTTTATTGTCATACTCCTG